>JAVHRE010000166.1:0-19445 GCA_036171495.1 Bacteroidales bacterium | reverse complement strand
AGGGGGCATGCCCCCTTGTCAAACCCCTTCGGGGTCGAACTTCTGTGATTGACATAAATGCTATAAATGTTGAATCCCTTCGGGATTAATACTGATGCGTAACATGAGTTGAAATTTACAAATAAAACTTTCTAAAACCAAAAAACATGATAAAATTCTGTACGATGAATAAAATCGAAAATTAAACGGACATTGTCTTCACTTGTAATTTCTAAATTTAGATTCTTCACTATCCCTTAGACATTTCAATAAACTCATTTCGACAAACTCAATCGCAATGCATCGCTTCGCTCAGGGCAGGCAATTCAGAATGACAAAAAAGAATGATTGTTAATATAGGGCACCTCTAAAAACTGTTACGTCATTCCGTTCTGAATCAAGTTCAGGATTGTTTCGGAATCTCTTTTCTATTTATGGGATGCTGAAACAAGTTCAGCATGACGTTAAATTCAGCATGACGGTTTGTATGGTTTTTAGAGATGCCCTATACTTTGAAACGTCATAATTTGAAGTATAAATAACAATAAATTGAATCAGTTAATTGAAAATGTGTTCTATTATCTCTTTCCCCGGATTAAAATAACCATTGTAAACTGTTGGGTACAATGTTTTAACAGATTCAATTATATTTTTTATTCCTAATTGTTTGCTATTAAACTCGTAACCTGTTTCTTTTATATACCATTCGGGGTCAATATTAAAGTTTCGCCATTGAATCATGTTTATTTTGAGGCTTGTTATTAGTTTTTTTAAAGCATTAAATTCTTCTTCGCTATCGGTGATTCCGGGGAACACAAAATAATTAAGCGACACCCAAATATTATGTTTGTTGGCAACCTTAATACTTTCTAAAACATCGCTAAAAGTATAATTTCGTGGCTTATAATAAGCATTATAAACATTTTTGCGGGCAGAATTTAAGCTAACTCTAACACTTTGCAAACCTACTTTACACATTTCTTCAATTGCTTTTGGATTACTTGCATTAGTGTTTAAATTTATAATTCCCTTTTGAGTTTTATTTCTTATTAAAATTATTGAATCTCGTAAAGTTTCCCAAACTAAAGTTGGCTCACCCTCGCAACCCTGCCCAAAACTAACAACAGGATTAGGTGCAGTTTCTAAATGTTCAATTGCAACCTCAGCAATTTCTTGTGGTGTTGGCACAAATGTTATTCGGTTTTGTGTTGAAGATATTTTATGTTCTTTTGGCTGATACGAAATACAACCCAAACATTGCGAATTACAAGTCGGCGATGTTGGCAAAGGCGCTTCCCAGCGATTTAAAAAATAATTTCGTGCTGCAGGACAAAAATATTCCAATGCACAATACGATAAATGTTTAACAAGTCGGTTTTTGGATTTTAATTTGAGCATTTTTTTTGCTCCGGAAATAACTTTTTTTTGGTCGAATTGTTCACAATCTTGTCTTATGTCACTTTCAATACGAATTGCCGGAACATAAAATTTATTATTTAGCCACCCCACTGCAGAAAATGCAAATAAAGGTAAACGTGGAGCATTTTCATTCGTTTTCCAGGCTGCATGATGTGTTATCGTATAAGCAGGTGCAACAAAAGCCGAAACGGCTAATTGAGCATAAATAATTTCTATTTCACCTGTTTTAATGTTTTTTCCAATAGGGTTGCGACCTGGTAAAAAAAACAAATCGCTGCCAAAAGGTAATTCTATAAAATCTTGTGGGTAAAGTTCAACTATATTATTACCAGTTTTACCAACAACATAATACCTTTTATCTTCAAAAATATTTCCCTTGTCATCGTAAACAAGTAAATAAGGAGTTTTTGATGGTTTATTTTGTTTTAACATATTGTTATTATAAATTACTACTTGTAATATTGTTGTATAACTATGACCAATTATTGAATTAACGTATTTTTTTAAACTCGAATAAGTATTGAAAATTTACAAAAATACTTCTTGTTCATTTTTCTTCTTTTTTTAACTTAACCCCCATGCCCCAAAGGGGCTACCGCTTGGTAAAAGAAAAAAATCTCTTGTTTTGTCCCGTAGGGACAACCCTTTATTCAAGATCTTTAAAAAGATATAATTCATTATAATCAACTTCAAATTTGTTAAGCATTTGTTTATATTCTTCTAAAAACGATTGCTTTCGATGGTGTTCTTCTTGATTAAGAATGTATTTAATTACAGCGTCAGTATGCGATTTTGAGTATGAAAAGGCACCATATCCTTCTTGCCATCTAAATTTTCCTTTAACTAATTTTTGATTATTAATCCATTCTGAAGAATCGCCTTTAACTAAACGCATCAAATCGGATAACGATTGATTAGGTCGCATACCAAAAAATAAATGTAAATGGTCAGGCATACTGTTAATGCTTAAAAGTTTATGCTCATTGTTATTTACTATTGCAATGATATATTTATGTAACCTCTCTTTCCAAAAGTTTTTAATTACTGCATCGCGATATTTAACGGCAAAAACGCATTGAATATGAATTTGGGTATAAGTGTTTGGCATATTAATATAATTAGCGGTTGTCCTTACAGGACATGTTTTTTTGTTTTATTTTTTTACCAAGCGGTTGTCTCTACGAGACAATATTAACAATATACAATTAGCTATTTTAACCATTTATTTGTTCTTTCACACTGAAATACTTAACTTAACAATGTGTTAAAAGATTACCTCAAAACAATTTTATTTTTTCATGTTTTTACTCCACGCATCTTTTAAAGTTACTGTTCTATTTAGTACAATGTTATTTGGCCTTGAATCTTTATCAACATTAAAATATCCTATTCTTTCTAACTGATATTTTTCGCCTGCTTTTGCCGATAAAATATATGGTTCAATAAAACCTGTAGTAACTTTAAGTGAATTGGGGTTTAAATCTTCTTTAAAATCCTGACCATTTTCGGGGTTTTCGCTTTTAAATAGCCTGTCGTAAAGTCTAACTTCGCACTTAACAGCATTTTTAGCAGATACCCAATGGATTGTGCCTTTAACTTTTCTGCCATCTAATGTTTTTCCACCTTTCGATTCTTTATCGTAAGTACAATGAATTTCTGTGATTTCACCCGTTTCTGAATTTTTTATAACATTCTCGCATTTAATATAATATGCATAACGCAAACGAACTTCACTGCCCGGTTTTAATCTGAAATAATCTTTTGGTGGCTCTTCCATAAAATCTTCACGTTCAATAAACAATTCTTTTGAAAATGGCATTTTACGAGTACCTGCATTAAAATCTTCGGGATTATTTATTGCTTCAAGTTCTTCAATAGTCTTTTCATCGTAATTTGTTATTACAACTTTCACAGGATTTAGTACTCCCAAAATTCTATTTGCTTTTTTATTCAAATCTTCGCGTATACAAAACTCCAGCAAGCTTACATCTATGATATTTTCGCGTTTTGCTACTCCAATTTTTTCGGCAAAATTTTGAATTGATTCCGGAGTGTATCCCCTACGTCTTAATCCACAAATAGTTGGCATTCTAGGGTCGTCCCAACCGTTAACATAATTGCTTTTTACAAGTTCCAAAAGTTTACGTTTACTCATTACTGTATAAGTAAGATTTAATCTTGCAAACTCAATTTGTCGTGGTCGAGGCAATGGCAACTCCAATGCTTCTAAAAACCATTCGTACAAAGGACGGTGTACTTCAAATTCTAAAGTGCAAATTGAATGTGTAATTCCCTCAATATAATCCGATTGTCCGTGTGCAAAATCGTACATTGGATAAACGCACCATTTGTTGCCGGTTCTATGATGTACAGCTCTTAAAAGCCTGTATAGCACAGGATCTCGCATGTGCATATTTGGCGAAGCCAGATTTATTTTTGCTCGTAAAGTTTTACTTCCATCGGGAAACTCGCCATTTTTCATTCGTTCAAATAAATCAAGATTTTCGGCAACTGTTCGGTTTCTATAAGGGCTTGGTTTTGCTGGTGTTGAGGGATTTCCGCGCATATTAGAAACCTCTTCTGCAGACAAATCGCACACATAAGCTTTATCCTTTTTAATTAACAAAGTAGCCCATTCATATATTTTTTGAAAATAATCTGATGCATAAAACAACCTGTCTTCCCAATCGAAACCTAACCAGCGAACATCTTCTTTTATTGAATCAACATATTCAACGTCTTCGGCAGTAGGGTTAGTATCGTCGAAACGTAAATTACATTTACCGTTGTATTTTTTGGCTAATCCAAAATTAAGACAAATAGATTTTGCATGACCAATATGTAAATATCCATTTGGTTCTGGAGGAAAACGTGTATGAACAATAGGTAATCCTTCGTTATTTTTCTCTTTTTCAATTATTTCTTCAATAAAATTAAGTTGACGAACTTCATTTGTTGAAGGTGTTATTTTTGTACTCATTATAAAAATTTTCTAAATTATTCTGCAAAAATAAAGGAATTAACTAATATTGCTTAGTTTTTTGCATTGAATTTTTATAAAGTCCGGTAGAGTTAAAATTCGGATTTTTTAACCTCACCCCCAGCCCCTCTCCAAAGGAGAGAGGGGAGCTAAATCCATAAGGAGAGGAAAAAAGAATTAGGTAAACTAAAATTATTAAATATGGGACAGATTATTATTGAAGGAATGGAATTTTACGCTTATCACGGACACTTTGTTGAAGAACAGATTGTTGGCGGTAAATTTATTATAGACATTACTATTGATACCGATACTGAAAAAGCCGGAAAATCCGATTCACTTTCAGATGCTTTAGATTATCAGGATATTTACAAAACTATTAAAACTGAAATGAAATCTAAATCGTTTTTGTTAGAAAATATTGCTTATAGAATAATTAACAAATTGTTTGATAATTTTTTATCTATATCGGCAATTGCACTTAAAGTTTCAAAAATAAATCCACCATTAGGGGGTAAGATAAATAAAGTAAGTGTTAGGCTGGAAAAAAAGAGAGAATAAAAGAATTTATTATTGTCTATTGATTATTATTAAGGGAACTTCTAAAAATTCAAATAATGTCATTGGTAGGGAAGAATTGACCGAAGCAACTTAGCGAAGCGATCTCACGAACACCTTGAAAATAAAATTAAAGTGTGAGTAATCTCAATACAGTGCTTCGTTTCATGAGATGCTGTTCTTCGACAAGCTCAGAACAAGTTCAGAATGACGAATCTGTCCCGCTTTAGGCGCATACGCGTCAAGCTAATAATTGGATATTTGGGCTAAAGCCCTTACAATATTGCTTCATGCCCCGACATAAATGTCGGGGCAATAAATGTCGGGGGGGCAGATTTGACAACTTTTAAAAAGTTGTCAAATCTAAAAAACGGCATTGTTAGAGATAAGCAAAGATACCAATGTAAGGAATGCTTCGAGACCCTTGACGAACAAGTGTTTCAAGCTAAAAATTAATTTTTAGCTTGACGCGTATGCGCTTTAGGCGGGATTAGAAGTCCCCTTTAATTATTATTCTATTTCCTGAATTTCAAAACCTATTTTTTGAATATCTTCCCAAAAACCGGGATACGATTTTTTAACAACGGTTGGATCATCAATAATTATATCATTAAGCATTGCTAACGGAGTAAACGATAATGCCATGCGATGGTCGCTACTGGTTTTAAAACTCCAGGCTTTATTGCAATCTGGAACTATGTTATTATTTTGAAATTTTGAAATAGAATCATTTGTAATTAATAGATTACTCCCTGTTTTGAGTAATTCATTTTTAAGAGCTTGTATGCGATTGGTTTCTTTGAGTAATAATGTTTCTAAACCAGTGAATGAAAAAGGAATGTTTAACGCCGATAAAGTTACAGTCATTGTTGGGGTTATGTCGGGGTTATCCGAAAAATCGTGTTCAAATTGTTTGAGCGTAGGGTTAGCAACTTTTTTTAAATGAACACCTCCCGAAATAAATGATGTTTTAATGCCGATTTTTTCAAATAGTTCTATTATGAGCGAATCTCCCTGAATGCTGTTTTTTTTAAGACCGTAAAGTTTAATATCAGCATTATCTGCTATTGCTGCCATTTCGTACCAATAAGATGCAGAACTCCAGTCGGCTTCTACAATAAAATCTTTTGATTTATAGTTTTGATTTTTAATTATAATATAATCTTCTTCCCATTTTGATTTAATTCCAAAATATCGCATCAGATTAAGGGTCATATCAATATAAGGCTTTGATACAATTTTGCTCTTTAATTTAATATTTAACCCGTTGGGAAGTGTAGGAGCAATTAATAATAATGAACTGATAAATTGACTGCTAATGCTTCCCGAAATTTCAACATTTCCACCCTCCAGTTTAGTTCCATGAATTTTTATAGGTGGGAACCCTTCTTTTTCAAGGTATTCGATTTTAACTCCAAGTTCATTTAGTGCATTTACAAGTATTCCGATAGGTCTGTTTTTCATGCGTTCGGAACCTGTTAAAATCCATTCGCCGGGTTTATTTGCAAGATAAGATGTAAGAAATCTCATTGTTGTTCCGGCATTACCTACGTCAAAAATATTTGATTCTGATTTTAATATTTTTATTAAGTTTTTAGTATCATCGCTATAGGATAGATTATAAATTTCAAAACTTTTTTTTGCCAAAGTCCTTATCATAAGTAGCCTGTTACTGATACTCTTGGAAGAAGGCAATACTATTTCTCCTTTTATTTTTTTATTATGTTTTGAAATAAGATATTTCATTTATTTTGTATGTTATTAGCAAGGAATAAAATTGGAAATGCGTGCAAAATTATAAATTTTTGAATATGTATGCTAATTTAGAAATAATTTTACAAGAAAAAAAGAAATAATAAGAGGTTGGGAAGAAATTAACGAATAGTGATTTATGATTTTATTATTGCAAAAAAAACTTTTTTAAAAGTCCCGTTAAATCTTTTTGTTATTTTATTCTGACAATTAGTGTATAATTTTATATTTTTGCAATCTTGGTAAAATAAATTAAATGAAAGAAATTCCTTCAAAATATAATCCTGCATTAATTGAAGATAAATGGTATAGTTACTGGCTTCAAAATGGATTTTTTCATTCTGTCCCCGATGAGCGTGAACCATACACAATTGTAATTCCACCACCTAACGTTACAGGAGTTTTACACATGGGGCACATGCTTAATAACACACTGCAAGATGTGCTTATTCGCAGAGCCAGAATGTTAGGGAAAAATACTTGTTGGGTACCTGGTACCGACCATGCATCTATTGCTACTGAAGCAAAAGTGGTTTCAAAATTAAAAGAGCAAGGCATTGATAAAAAATCACTTTCTCGCGATGAGTTTTTAAAACATGCATGGGAATGGAAAGAAAAACATGGTGGAATAATTTTAGAACAACTTAAAAAACTTGGAGCATCGTGCGATTGGGAACGCACATGTTTTACAATGGACGAAAAATTATCTGAAAGCGTAATAAACGTTTTCATAAAGTTATATGACAAAGGATTAATTTATCGTGGTATTCGAATGGTAAACTGGGACCCACAGGCAAAAACTGCTGTTTCTGATGAGGAAGTTATTTACAAAGAAGAACAATCTAATTTGTATTACATTCGTTATAAAATCGTTGATTCAGATGATTATATAACAATAGCAACTACCCGTCCTGAAACAATTTTAGGCGATACAGCAATTTGCGTAAATCCTAATGACCAACGATACGCAAACTTAAAAGGCAAAAAAGCTATTGTGCCAATCGTTAATAGAATTGTTCCAATTATATTTGACGAATATGTTGATAGCGAGTTTGGTACAGGTGCTTTAAAAGTTACTCCTGCACACGATATTAACGACTACGAACTTGGAATTAAATACAACCTCGAAACTATTGATATTTTTAACGATGATGGTACTTTAAATGAACGTGCCGGATTCTTAATCGGAACTGACCGTTTTGTAGCACGAAAATTAATTGTTCCTGAGTTAGAAAAATTAGGAAATCTTGTTAAAATCGAAAAATATAATAACAAATTAGGGTACTCCGAAAGAACTAATGCTGTAATTGAGCCAAAACTTTCTCTTCAGTGGTTTGTTAAAATGAAAGACCTTTCTGTTCCGGCTTTAGAAAACGTTTTAAATAACAACATACAAATTATTCCATCAAAATTTAAAAATACATATAAGTATTGGATGGAAAATGTTAAGGATTGGTGCATTAGTCGCCAACTGTGGTGGGGACATCGTATTCCTGCGTGGTACATTAAAAATACAAACGAATTTGTAATTGCAAAAGATTTTAATGAAGCTTTTATACTTGCAAAAAATAAATTTCCAGATATTTCCGAATCTGATTTAAAACAAGACGAAGATGTCCTCGATACATGGTTCTCTTCGTGGCTTTGGCCTATTTCTGTTTTCGATGGAATAAATAAACCAAACAACTCCGAAATAAAATATTATTATCCTACAAATGATTTAATTACTGCGCCCGAAATTTTGTTTTTTTGGGTTGCAAGAATGATAATTGCCGGTTACGAATTTGTTGGCGATAAACCTTTTTCAAATGTATATCTTACCGGAATTGTAAGGGATAAACAAGGTCGAAAAATGTCTAAATCGCTTGGAAATTCACCCGACCCAATAGAATTAATTCAAAAATATGGAGCCGATGGCGTTCGTGTTGGCATGTTGTTATGTTCGCCAGCCGGTAACGATTTGCCTTTCGACGAATCGCTTATGGAACAAGGACGTAATTTTGGCAACAAAATATGGAACGCTTTCCGCCTTATTAAGCAATGGCAAATTGATGAGAATATTGAGCAGCCCGAACATTCTAAAATTGCTGTAGAATGGTTTAATTCTATACTAAATAAAACAATCGAAAGTGTTAATGACGATTTTTTAAAGTATAGAATTTCCGAAGCACTTATGGAAATTTATAAATTGTTTTGGGATGAGTTTTCATCATGGTATCTCGAAATAATTAAACCAGCTTATCAGCAACCAATTGATAAAAAAACTTTAGAAAACAGCTTGCAGTTTTTTGAAAAACTAATGAAATTATTGCATCCGTTTATGCCTTTTGTTACCGAAGAAATTTGGCATTTGATAAAAGATAGGGATGAAAAAGATTGCATAATGGTTTCTGATATGCCCAAAGCTGAACCATACAAAAGTGATTTTCTAAATAACTTTGAAGAAATTAAAGAAATAGTTTCTAATATCCGTACTATCAGAACTGAAAAAGGCATTGCTGTTAAAGATTCTATCGAATTATTTATTAATTCAAATAACGAAAATGTTGAAATGGAATTAACGCCAATTATTTCAAAATTATGTAATTTGAGTAGAGTAATACAAACATCTGAAAAAATCGAAAATGCGGCATCTTTTAGAGTTAAAATAATAGATTATTTTATTCCAATTAATGCTAAAATAAATATTGAAGATGAAGTTAATAAAATGCAACAGGAACTCAATTATCTTAAAGGTTTTTTAGCATCTGTTAGCAATAAATTATCTAATCAAAAATTTGTTAGCAATGCACCCAAACAAGTTGTTAAAATTGAATTAGCTAAAAAATCTGATGCCGAAATAAAAATAAAATCTCTCGAAAATCAAATACAATTATTAACAATTAAACAATAATAAAATGAAAAAAACAATTTTTTTTACATTACTTTTTGCAGCAATTATTTTTGCTTCGTGTAATAATTCTGGTAATAATGAAGGAACTGCTACTGATTCAACAAAAGTTAGCGAAAGCCCTAAAACAACTTTAAAAGTTACAAAACAATTTGTTACGCAACCTGACGGGTCTGTTAAAGAAAATGCAGTAAACGTAACAATTGACTACAACGAACAGGAAGTAAAAGTTAATTTTGCTGATAGTACCGAAAAATCATTTTCAGTAAAAGTTGTTTCGTTTGAGAAAAAAGTTGAAGGCACTATGATGAAAGTTACAGATGGTAAATATATTGAGGTATTTATTTCATCTGGTGCTCAACCACAGGTTACCTTTACTTCCGATAGAGGAAGAGGTAATATGACCTTTATGTAAAATTTGATTTTTTAAAAAGTTTTTTACTGATAAAATTTAATTATGAAAAATCTTTTATTCATAATCATTTTAGGATTATTAATTTCATCATGTAAAACTAATTTAGTTTACATGAGTGTAATGGAGCCTGCCCCTGTATTTCTTTCAAACTCAATTAAAAAAATCGGAATTATTAATCGTAGTCTTCCTACAGAAAAAACTAAAAAATCTGATGATCTTGAAAAAATACTCTCTCTTGAAGGAAAAGATTTGGATAAAGAAAGTGCTGAAGCTACTGTTAGCGGAGTGCAAGATGAACTTTTAAAAAATAATCGTTTTGTAGAAATAAAAAAAATAAGCAGAGATGATTTAAAAACCACCGGTTCTGGTGTTTTCCCAGCTTCGCTTGATTGGAAAATAGTTGAGAAAATATGTAGAGATAATCAGGTTGATGCACTTTTTTCACTTGAGATGTTTGATACAGATGCTAAACTTAGTTATAAAATAAATAATATAACATTAAGTACACCTCTTGGAAATGTTCCCGGTATTGAACACGAAGCAAGTCTTCAGACTTTAATTAAAACAGGATGGAGAATTTATGATCCTGTAGGGCATACAATTGTTGATGAATATCCTATGAGTGAAAGCATTACTACATTTGGAAAAGGAATAAACCCAGTTACAGCATTAAGGGCAATTACCGGAAGAAAAGATGCAGTAAAAAACACTTCTAGTAAAATGGGACAAGATTATGCAACCAGAATTATTCCTTATTGGATAAGAGTTACTCGCGATTATTATGTTAAAGGAAGCGACAATTTTAAAATAGCAAAACGTAGAGCTCAAACTGGAAACTGGGATGGAGCTGCCGAATTATGGTTAAAAGAAACTACAAGCAATAATTCAAAAGCAGTAGAGCGAGCTTGTTATAATATGGCAATAATAAATGAAATAAATGGTAATTTAGATAAGGCTATTGAATGGGCACAAAAATCTTATGAAGATTATAACAATAAACTTGCATTGCAATATGTAAATATTTTAAAAAACAGAAAAGCAAGAAATAATGAACTTCAATTACAGAAAACTCAATAATAACAATAAAATAAGTTCATTTTGAATTGTATTATTTATGTTGTTAAACAATATAAAACATAACATAACTATTATGTAGTTATAATTTCTTAAATTATATTTGACACATTAAATTTAAAAATAAAAAAATTATGGCTATCACTAAATTAGCACAAATGTTTGATGTGCTTAAAAGCAAAAGTAAAAAAAGACTTATTGCAGCTTTTGCAAACGATGCCCACACAATTGGTGCTGTAAATCAGGCTGTAGAAAAGGGTTTAATTGATGCCACGCTTGTTGGCGATGAGCCAACAATTAAAAAAGTTTGCCAAGAGCATAAAATTGATATAACAAAGTTCAGAATTGTTCAGGAAGCCGATGAGGTAAAAGCAACTGAAAAAGCTGTATCACTTATTAAAGCAGGCGAAGGCGATATTTTAATGAAAGGTTTGGTAAGTACCGATAAATATATGCGGGCTATTTTAAATAAAGAAAAAGGTATTATGGAAAGTGCTAACTCTATATTGAGCCATATTTCTGTAGTAGAAACACCAAATTATCATAAATTACTCATTGTTGCCGATGTCGCAATTATTCCGCTACCCGATTTAAAGCAAAAAATTGCAATAACAAATTATCTTATAAGAACAGCAAAAGCTTTGCAAATTGAAAAACCAAAAGTTGCAATACTTGCAGCTACCGAGCAAATGTTGCCCGGAATGCAAGCCTGCGTTGATGCAGCAATAATTTCGAAAATGGCAGACCGTGGACAAATAAAAGGTGCTTTTGTTGATGGACCACTTGCTTTAGATGTCGCAATAGATAAAGAAAGTTGCGAAATAAAAAAATTAGAAAGCCCCGTTGCCGGTGATGCCGATTGCATACTGTTTCCAAATATCGAAGCAGGAAACGTGTTTTTTAAAGCTAGTACTAAACTTTGCAAAGGCGAGCTTGCAGCAGTAGTTTTTGGTGCAAAAGTTCCTGCCATTCTTACTTCGAGAGGCGATAGTGAGCTTACAAAACTGTATTCTATTGCTTTAGCAGCTCTTATTGCAAAATAATAATTATCTGATGTTACGCAAAATAATTAGCAACGCCATTTATGGCGTTGAAAAATAAAGAACAAGAAAATGGGCTTTAGCCCAAAATTGTTAAACATTAATTTTTGGTTTGGGCTAAAGCCCGTTTTCTTTAGATTGCATTTTAAACACGACATAAATGTCGTGGCTAATGATGTTCATAAAATAAATATTGAAAGCATGCGTAACATCAGTAATTATTTAAAACCCAGTCATCCTGAGGCATTCGAAGGATGACGTTTTATAAACAATAATATTAATTCACTTTCTTTGTCATTCTGATACTTTTTTTTTGTCATTCTGAACGATTAGTGAAGAATCTTAAACCGTAACTAAACAAATGCAAAACATTATTATTTCAAGGAAAGAAAACATTCAGTTGATTTTCGATTTTATACATCGTGCAGCATTTCATCATGTTTTCTGGTTTCAAGAAGTTTCTAAATATTTAGGGACTATAAAAGCGTATGAAATACTTTCTGCTGTTTATGAAAAATCATTTGATAATCAGAAAAAACGACTGTCAAAAATTTTTAATGTTGATTTGAATAACAATATACCTGCAAACTTAAATGTTTTGTCTGATGAAAAGTTAAATGAACTTCTCGAAAACATTGCTATTAATTGGTTGGCAAATGATGGAATTTGGTTTCAGGAAGTTGAGTTTACGACAAGTATGACCGATGCAAAGCATTGTAATGATGCCTGCTGGGCACAATTCTCGCCTTTTGAAGCATGGTCAATAAAAAAGTTTTTAAAAATGCCCGAGTTTCCCGGACTTGATGGACTAAAAAAAGCTTTGAATTATCGTTTGTATGGCGTTATAAATAAGCAATCTGTAAATACCGAAACTGAAAACAGTTTTATTTTTCAAATGGACGATTGTAGAGTTCAGTCGGCACGAAAACGTAAAAATTTAGCCGATTATCCTTGTAAATCTGCTGGAATTATTGAATTTACTAAATTTGCAAAAGCCATTGATTCCCGAATAAAAACTGAATGTGTTTGTTGTCCGCCGGATGAACATCCCGAAAGCCATTTTTGTGCTTGGAGGTTTTATACCGATATAGCAACTGTAATAGTCCAATAACTCCAATAGCTATCGGAATTCATATAACGGTTTCGGTATTTTAAGTTTACAAAATTCCGTTTACGGAAACACATTCCCGCCTAAGCAGGACTCTTTGAACTAAATTTTATGAGTAATTGTGTTATTTGTTTTTTGATAGTTGTTATTTGATTATTATTATTTTCCTAACTTCAGGACTCCCAGTCTCTCGCAAATTGAGGAGCGAGGGTTTTAAAGATAATAGTCAAATTTGTTTTTGGGAAAACCGTTTCCGTTTGATTTAAGAAATCACATAAATAGTGTTTGCAAGAAAACTCAGTGTTTGGCGTTTTCTTGCAAACACTATCTAATTTATCATTATTCCCTTGTGAACTAATAGACGTCTTCCCAATTAAATTTTTAATTGCCACGACCTTCCTTCGACACCGCTCAGGATGACACGTCGTAACAATTTTCTTACAATTTATTTTGGAAAGATATCTATTTAAAATATCTATTAAATCTTTTGTGATTTTTACAAATTTTAATTATGTTTGCTAACCTTTTTAATCATTAAAATTTAGAAATCTTGTACCGCTTAGAAACAAAAATTGATATAAACTCTATTGAGTTTAAAAACAACAAAGAGGCTTATTTAATATTATTAAATAAATACAAAGAAGTATTAAAATCAGTAAAAAATGGCGGTTCCGATAAAGCTGTAACAAAGCACAAAGAACGCGGAAAACTTTTAGCTCGCGAACGAATTGACTTATTAATTGATACTAACACTCCATTTCTAGAATTATCACCTCTTGCTGCGTTCGACATGTATAATAATGAGTTTCCAAGTGCTGGAATAGTTACAGGAATTGGTGTTATTCATGGTAAAGAAACTGTTATTATAGCAAATGATGCTACGGTTAAAGGTGGCACTTACATGAAGGAAACAATAAAAAAACATATTCGCGCACAAGAAATTGCATTAGAAAACCATCTGCCATGTGTGTATATGGTCGATTCGGGTGGTGTTTTTTTGCCCGACCAAGCGAATGTTTTTCCTGATAAATATCATTTTGGAAGATTCTTTTTTAATCAGGCACAATTATCGGCATTAGGAATTCCTCAAATTTCAATTGTTATGGGTTCGTGCACTGCAGGTGGTGCTTACATGCCCGCTATGAGCGATGAAACAATAATTGTTAAAAAACAAGGAACAATCTTTATTGGTGGTCCACCTCTTGTAAAAGCTGCAACAGGTATGATAGTTACTGCCGAAGAACTTGGTGGAGCCGATGTTCACACTGCTATTTCGGGAGTTTCAGACCATCTTGCCGAAAATGATGTTCATGCTATTTCAATTTGTCGTAATATTTTTGAAACATTTAAAACACCCGACAAACAAGTGCTTGATATTGCTCCGATAGAGGAACCTTATTACGACTCTGAAGAACTTTATGGAATTGCTCCAATTGACCTTAAAAAGCCTGTGGATTCTAAAGAAATAATAATGCGAATTGTTGATGGTAGTAAATTTCACGAGTTTAAATCACGCTATGCTCCAACAATAGTTACAGGTTTTGCCAGAATAATGGGGTTTCCTGTTGGGATTATTGCAAATAATGGAGTGTTATTCTCGGAATCATCACTTAAGGCTGCCCATTTTGTTGAACTTTGTTGCACTAGAAAAACTCCAATTTTATTTTTGCAAAATATTACTGGTTTTATTGTCGGTAAAGAGTATGAAAGAGGCGGTATTGCAAGCAACGGAGCTAAAATGGTTCATGCGGTTGCAAATGCTAATGTTCCAAAATTCACTTTAATTTTTGGTAGCTCAAATGGTGCTGGAAATTATGCAATGGCAGGCAGAGGTTACGAACCACGACTTTTAAACATGTGGCCCAACGCAAAAATTTCGGTAATGGGTGGCGAACAAGCTGCAAATGTTCTTATTCAAGTTAAACAAGACCAACTCGCCGAAAAAGGACAAGAGTTCCCACAAGAAGAAATTGATAAATTAAGAAACAGCATTTTAGAAAAGTACGCTCACGAGGGTTCGGCATATTACAGTACTGCAAGACTTTGGGATGATGGCGTTATTGACCCAGTTGATACACGCAAAGTTTTAGCTATGGGAATAGCCATGTCGCTTAATAAAAAATTTCCCGAACCAAAATTTGGTGTTTTCAGAATGTGAGTATTTTTCAGATGAGAAAATAATTATCACAAAATAAACAATAATAAATTATAAAAAAAATCAAAACCATGTAAGATGCTATTTGAGGTGCATAAAGTCCACTTCAAATTAAAACTCAACCGATATGCAATTACAAGTTATTCAAAAAAAGATTTACGAAATAAGAGGACAAAAAGTAATGCTGGATTTTGACCTTGCCGGACTATACGAAGTTGAAACAAGAATATTAAAACAAGCCGTAAGGCGTAATATGGATATTTTCCCCGATGACTTTATGTTTCAACTAAATAAACAGGAATGGAATGAACTTATCACAAATTGTGATAAGTTACCAGTAAACATCAAGCATAACCCTGGTACGCCTCTGGCATTTACCGAACACGGAGTAACCATGCTAGCTAATTTACTTAAAAGCAAAAAAGCCCGCCGAATAAGCGTTGCAATTGTAAGAGCATTTATTGCACTTAAAAAATTTATTTTGAATTATAAAGAACTTGACGAAAAACTAAAGGAACTTGAAACCAAGTATAATCGTCAGTTTGCTGATGTTTACGAAGCCCTGAAATATCTAATGGATGACAAACAAAACAAAGACAACTGGAAAAAAAGAAATCAGATAGGATTTAAAATTAATTCAAAAAAAATAAAAGGCAAATGAAAACTTATAAAACACTCGAAATAACTGTTGACGAAAATGTTGCAACCGTTTGGCTTAACCGTCCTGCTGTTCATAATGCTTTTAATAGCGAAATGATTGCAGAAATTACTGACTGCTTTATAAATATTAACAACGAAAAGAATATTTGTGTGGTTTTGCTTAGAGGTCGCGAAAAATCTTTTTGTGCAGGTGCAGATTTAAATTGGATGCGCGATGTTGCAAAACAAAGTTACGAAGACAACTTGATTGAAAGCAAAAAATTATATCAATGTTTTTATTCTATTTACACTTGCAAAAAACCCACAATAGCAATTGTGCACGGTGTTGCATTAGGTGGTGCAAATGGTTTACTTTCGACTTGCGATATGGCTTATTGTGTTGATAATGCAACATTTGCTTTAAGCGAAGTTAAAATTGGAATTGTACCTGCAACTATTTCGCCTTTTGTTATTAAAAGAATTGGTGAGTTTGGTGCAAAAGAATTAATGCTCACGGGCAGAAGAATTAATGGTAAAGAAGCCGAAAATTATAAACTTGTTAATAAATCATTTGAGTCAATAGAAATACTCGAAAATTATGTGAGTACAATTATTAAGCAGTTAAAAACAAGCGGACCACATGCTATAGCAAATTGCAAAAAGTTGATTTTCGATGTTTGTAATGCGTTAACTTTAAATGAAACCCTTGAATACACAGCTAAAATGATTGCCGATTTAAGAGCATCAAGCGAAGGGCAGGAGGGAATGTCGGCATTTTTAGAAAAAAGAAAACCAAATTGGATTGAATAAAGTGAAAAGTTAAAATGTCTGAACTATGATTTATAAGATTAAAGGATGATAGGATTGATACAATCATCAAATCCTAAAATCTTAGTTCAGACAATAAACAATGAACATTTTTTGAACAATAAACAAATTCTTTTTGTCATGTTGAGTGATTAGCAAAACATCTTTTCTTAAAACAAGAAACGAGAAACAATAAACGATAAACAATGAAATAGATTGAAATAACATAATAACAAATAACTTAATAACCATATATTAAACAAAATGAAACTTTTTAAAAAAATATTAGTTGCAAACAGAGGTGAAATAGCAGTACGTATAATGAGAACTGCTAAAAAATTAGGTATAGAAACAGTAGCTATTTATTCAGAAGTTGATAAAGAATCGCTTCACGTTAGCTATGCCGATGAAGCATTTTGTATCGGTGAAGTTGAATTGAGCGATACTTACCTTAACATTAGTAAAATAATTGAAGTTGCCAAACAAAATGGTTGCGATGCAATACATCCCGGGTATGGTTTTATGGCGGAAAATTCAAAATTTGTAAACGAATGTAACAATGCAGGAATAGCTTTTATTGGACCAAATACCGAATCAATGCGGATTATGGGGAATAAAATTGAAGCCCGTAATTTTGTAAAAAAATTAAATGTTCCTTTAACAGAGGGAGTTACTGGCAGTATAGAAAATTTAATTTCAGCAGCTAAAAAAATTAAATTTCCAATTTTAATAAAAGCTGCAGCCGGTGGCGGTGGTAAAGGAATGAGAATTGTTTATAAAGAATCGGAACTTGCCGAAGCTATTGAAGCTACAAGTCGCGAAGCAAAATCATACTTTGGTGATGAAACGGTTTATATCGAAAAATTTATTGAAGAACCCCGCCATATCGAAATTCAATTATTAGGTGATAATTTTGGGAATGTAATACATTTGTTTGAACGCGAATGCTCAATTCAAAGACGTTATCAAAAAATAATTGAAGAATCGCCTTCGCCAACAATTACTCCCGAGGTTAGAAGTAAAATGGGCGAAGCTGCTGTAGCAATAGGCAAGGCAATTGGCTACAATAATGCCGGGACAATAGAATTTTTAGTTGACAAAAATTTGAATTTCTATTTTCTTGAAATGAATACAAGAATTCAAGTTGAGCATCCTGTTACAGAAATGGTTACCGGAATTGATATTGTAGAAGAACAGTTTTATATCGCCGCAGGAAATCCATTAAGAATAAAACAAGAAAATATAAAGCAAAACGGACATGCAATAGAATGTAGAATTTATGCCGAAGACCCTTCGAATAATTTTTTACCATCACCCGGCAAAATGTGTTTTTACAAAACACCTTCTTTACCAAATATCAGAATAGAAACAGGTATATCAAAAATTACTGAAATAAAAAGTTTTTTTGATCCAATGATTTGCAAATTAATTATTTGGGAAAGTAGTCGCGAAATTGCAACTCAAAAAATGATTAATGCTTTGCAAGAATTTATAATTCATGGCATTAACACAAACATAACATACCTGATAGCATTACTAAAAAATGAAGCGTTCATTAATAACACTATAAACACAAAATTTTGCGATACTTATACACCAAAAATAATTGAACAAATTAATGCAGAAAAAGAACTAATTCAAACTCATATACCTTTAATAGCTTATAGTTTATATACATTAAACAATAAAAATATTCAGGAACGAAAACATTATTCCGACGAGCATAACATTTGGAATATAATTGGTTATTGGCGTGAGGTAATGAAAATAAAAATAATGTTTTCAGAAAAAGAATTTGCTATTGATGTTAAGATGAAAAATATTTCACAATTTGAATTTGAAATAGATTCACAAATATTTAATTCTGAATTAATTGAAAATGTTGATGGAAAATTAAAATTTTCAGTTAATAATAATTTATACACAACATATATTTCTGAAGACCAAAAGGGAAATGCCTATTTAAGTTATAGTGGACATATTTTTAATTTGTTAAGAAAAGATATGTTAAGAAAAGATAATTCAATATTTAGATTAGAAGATTTTGTTGAAGACACAAACATTGTAACATCACCAATGCCTGGTAAGGTTATTAAAATTAATGCCATTGAAGGAAATCCTTATAAAAAAGGAGATGTATTAATAATAATTGAAGCTATGAAAATGGAAAATCGCATTTTTGCAACAAAAGAATGCAAAATTGATAAAATTAATGTTAAAGTGGGAGAGATGGTTGAGTCTTCAACAACACTTATTTCGTTAATCTAAATTTTATTCAAAAAAAACATGAAAATTCCTGATATTATTAAGAAAATAATTGAAGGCAACAGGATTTGTTATTATTTTCCATAAGAATTAATGATTAACGATTAACGATTAATGATTAATGATTACGAATTACGTTTTTTCTACACTCATAACTTATAATTTATAACTTATAACTTATAACTTTTTTACTCCTTAACAAACTTCTTCACCCCTACTCCCTTTTCCGTTTTCACTTTCACAACATACACTCCGCTTGGAAAAGATGAAACATCAATAGTAATCGGTGAACGGTAATCAGTAATCAGTGAAAGGTTATCGGTAACCGGTGAACTGTAAATTTTTTCACCGAGCAAATTGTAAA
>JAVHRE010000165.1:2288-19493 GCA_036171495.1 Bacteroidales bacterium | reverse complement strand
CAACTGTATGACAATTAACAATGAACATAGAACAATAAACGTTTAACTTTTATAAAATAAAATAAAATGAGCATCTGGTTTAAGCAATATCAGTTAGAAGATTTACAAGATATGATTACAAATACTCTTGCCGAAACTTTAGGAATAAAACTTACCGAAATAACTTCCGATTCACTTAAATGTAACATGGAAGTTGTTCAAAAAACTAAACAATCAAGGGGAATTTTACACGGAGGTGCATCGGCTGCATTATGCGAAACTTTAGGAAGCATAGCTTCTAATTTAATTGTTGACCCTGATAAATATTTTTGTCTGGGACTTAATATTAATTCAAGTCATGTTCGTCCTGTAACCAGTGGATTTATTTTTGCCGAAGCCAAACCTGTACATCTTGGAAAAAAAACACATATCTGGGGAATTGATATTACAAACGAAGATGGTAAATTAGTTTGTACTTCTCGTTTAACTATGGCTGTTGTTGCTAAAAAAGTATAATAACATAAAGTATTAAGTACAAAGTATTAAGTAGAAAAAACAATAAACAAAGTTAGAAGTTAAAAGTTAGAAGTGAGAAATTAAAACAATGAACATAGAACAATGAACATTGTCCCCCTTGTGTGTTAGCTTGTGTGTAAGCGAAGAGCCTGTTCCGACTTGTCGGAAGGGCAGGGGGATGAAACAATAAACAATGAATGACAACTGTATAACAAAGAACAATAAACTTTTTTAATATGAGTAAGAAACAAAGAGAAATAGTAATAGTTAGTGCCGCCCGCACTCCTATTGGAAAACACGGTGGATATTATAATTATTTATCAGCCGAAGATTTAGCTGTACTTGCTGTAAAAGAAGCAATTATACGTTCTGGAATTGATTTGAACAAAGTAAAAATAGACCAGATTGTTGCCGGAATGATTTACATTGATTCACGGAATCAGCAAATTTATTTACCACGAAATGTTGCCTATCGTGTTGCAGAACAATTAAACGATACAAATAATTTAAAAGTAGCACCCGGAAAAACTACTCTTAGAATTTGTGGTACAGGTTTTCAAACTCTTGCAGATGCGTTCGATTTAATTTCAAACGAAGATAACAATCAAAAAACGAATTGCGTTATTTCGTTTGGAACCGAAAATATGTCGCAAACAAATTTAATTAATCAAGGCAGGCGTAAAAAAGACAGCGTTTGGGAATTTGAAGATGCAAAAGATACAGATTATTTACTCGAAGGTTTTAATCATAATTTATTTAAAACACTTATGCCTAAAACTGCCGATTTATATGGTTCTAAAGTTGGTATAACCCGAAAAGATTGCGATGAATATGCATATTTAAGTCATACCCGTTCAAAAAATGCACAAATGAAACAATGGAACCGTTACGCAAGTAAGTCGGATAACGATTATTTAAAAGGCATTTTTACTGTTGATACAGTTGACCAAAAAAGAAATGCTGTTTGTGTTTGGAAAGATGAAGGTACAAAATATGATGTTAGTGTTAACGAACTTAGCAAACTTCGTCCATTGTTAAAAGCCGATGGACTTGTAACTCCAGGTACAGCAAGCCAAATTAGCGATGGTGCAGCAGCAGCAGTTATTATGGACAGAGAATATGCCGTTCAAAATAAAATTCCATATCTGGCAATTCTCAGAGGTTATCAATTTTCAACTGTTGACCCAACTATAATGGGACAAGGTCCCGTTCCTGCAATTAAAGATTTATTGAAAAAATTAAATCTTAAATTATCTGATATTGATTTGTTCGAAATTAACGAAGCCTTTGCTCCTCAATATTTAGGAAACGAAAAAGAGCTTGGTTTATCAAGAGAAAAAACCAATGTAAATGGTGGAGCCATTGCTTTAGGACACAACATTGCAGCAACAGGTTTAAGAATAACAACCGACCTGATATATGAATTAAAACGTCGCAAGAAAAAAATCGGTATTGCGGCTGCATGCATTGGCGGCGGGCAAGGTGGTGCCGTTTGTGTCGAAATAGTTTAAAAAAATGAACGCAAAAAGTAATCAGTAAACAATAAAAATAAACAACAATAACTTAATAACTAATTTCTTAAATCGTAATTCATAAATCGTAAATATTATGGGAACATGTTTTTCGTTTGGCAATAAATTATTGCAGAAAGAAATTTCAAAATTAAATTCAGTTAAAAAAATTGCTGTCATTGGTTCTGGTACAATGGGTATTGGAATCGGAATAGACATTATCAATAAAACAAATTACAATGTAGTTTTTATTGATGTTGCCGATAAATCGCTCGAACGTGCCAAAAATGACATTAAAAATTATTTTTCGTCAATGGCAAAAAGTGGCAGGTTGTTTCACGAACATCTTGCACCAACACTAAACAGAGTTGAATATACGAAAGATTTTAAAACTCTTAAAAATTGCGAAATCATTTGGGAAGCAGCCACTGAACGGCTCGATATTAAAAAAAGTATTTTCGAAAATATTGAAAAATATTCCGACCCCGATAAATTAATTTTTGTTTTTTCAAATACATCATCGCATACAACCGAAGAATTAGCTGTTTTGTTTAACGATAATTTTTTACGTAATAAGTTTTTAACTGGTCATGGTTATTTTCCATTTCATGCCAATCGTTTGTTTGATGTTATGAAAGGTAAATTTGCAACCGAAGAGTCTTTTATTGCAGGAGTGGCTTTTGCCGAACAAATTCTTGAGAAAAAAGTTATTGCCCTACGTAACGACCATCATGGTTATATTGCCGACCCGATTTTTGAGGGAATGGGTGCAATTATTAGTTGGGATATTAAAACAGGTCAAGACATCGTTGAATTACCACAGGTTTTCGAAATACTTACTGCAAATCCATTTAAAGTGCTCGACCTTACTGGTCACATGCCATATACCGAATGTGCAAAACATTTAGGTAAAGCACTTCCCGAAACAGACAGACTAAGAATCGTTTACAATCAAAAAAAACGTAATTATCCAACATGGATTGAAGACCTTGAGAAAAGTGGAAAAATTGGAATTAACTCAGCCGAAAAAGAAGGGTTTTTTAAATGGGAAGGTACTCCAAACCGCGAAAAAAACGTAAAAGTTTACGACCCATCAACAAAAAAATATGTTGATATTAAAGAAATTGATTATAACGAATATTGGTCAGTTTCAGAAGCTAAAGCTTTAGACCAAAGAAATTCAACAATTCAAAGTATTGAAGGTTTAATTAAAATTGCAGAGTCGAACGATAAAGGTGGAAAAACATTTCGCAGATATGCACTTCCAATTTTGCTTTACGGATTAGATTTAATTCAAGATAATTTTGCAACACCAGCCGATGTAAATGTTTCAACAAAAGTTGGGCTTCGTTTTAAATTTGGCTTATGCGAAATCGTTGACGGATTTATTAACTACTTCGGCATTGATGGATTTATTTCTTTAATTAAAAAATCTATTGCCGAGAATCCCGATTTTAAAGAATTATTAGATATTGATGGCGTTTGCGGACCTCGTAAAGGCATCCCAAATCTATTATATATCATGAAAAAGAATGGTTGGAAAAATCTTCTCGGATATGGCAGAATATATGGCACACCTGTAAGTCAACGTAATTTTAAAACTGGCGAAATAGAAATTTACTATAACGACTTGCGTTATGTTTACCCAAATAGCAAAGACCGCGTTGCATCAATAATTTTCGATAATCCAATGCGTGGAAATGTATGGAATAAATATACAATTGACCAACTCGACCATGCCGTTGGTGTTTCTGTAAAATTATATGAAGAAGGCAAACTTGGAGCAATTTTATTTACCGCAGCAGGTACCGGAATGAGAATGCTCGGTGCCGATGCACGTCAATTTAATAAAGGTTGGTTTAATGCAAAAGAAGGATACCAATTCCTTGGCGAACACGATGCATCGTGGTTTACAAAAGCCGGTATGAAATTATTTAGATTTTTACAGGAAAGCCCGATTATTACAATTGGTGCTTTTGGCGAAAAATGGGGTGGCGGTGCAGAATTTTCATATTTCTTAAATCAACGTTTCGATTTAGTTTTAAAAGGTCCCGAGTTCGATTCGTTAAAACGCGAAGCTGTTTTTAAAGAAAAAAATAATTATAATCAACCCGAAATTGAATATGCAATATTGGGCGGATTTGGTGCAGTTCAGGAACTTACACGTTTAGGTTTTGGCGAGTCGTTAATTGATGAATTATTTTTTCAAGGAATGACAGCCCGCCGTGCATACCAGTTAGGATTATCTAATTTCATTTCCGAAAATGAATACGAACTTCTCGAAAAAGCATTTGAAGTTGCACGTTTAAAACAAAAATTTGCAGTTCCATATTCTGCTGCACTTTACAATTTGCAAAAAAGAAATGCTTTTAACGAAGGTGTTAACGACGCCCGGTTGGTAAAGGAAACTGGCGAAACATTTAATCCGGCTAAAAATCCTTATGTATCTAAAGGTTTATTACGACTATTAAATATGGGTGGACAAAATCCACCATTAGATTTGTCGGTACAGGGCGAATTACCCGGCTGGAAAAATAATTACATTCAACTCTACGAAGAATAAATAAATAAAAAGCCCCGAAGAAATTCGAGGCTTTTTTTCAAAGAATATCCCAGTCACCCTGAGGTTCTCGAAGAGTGACTATATAGTGCCTGCAAGAAAACACATAAATTTGCTCTTATTTAGTTCAATGGCTAAATTGTTTTATTGTTAAATTGTTATTCAACCATTCCCTTTTTATTTAAAGGGGTTAGGTGAATTAGGTTAGCAACTTAGTAGCTTAACAATTTAGCAATTTAACAATTGTTAGCAAATGTAATTTTTAAGTAGTTTTCTTTCTAACATTATATAGAGTTTGTCCGTAATGTCTTGCATTTTTAACAAAGTTAGAAGTTTATGGTTTGTATCCGATAGCTATCGGATTTGATTTTTGAATTTTTTTGTGCTATTGCAAAAATCGGAAATAATAGGTTACAAAGTTTTTTGTGGCATTCCGAAAGTTGAGAATATAGGTTTTCCTCACTTCGCCTAAGAGTTCGTTTGTGAAGACACAAACGAAGGCGAAATAATGTGAGATTGCGTAAACTTTCCAAAAGTTTGCATAGCTCGTGGCTGGTTCAACTTTCGGAAAGTTATACCAGAATTTACTTAGGGAGTTAATGCCGAAATAGTAGCTGTTATAGGACTTCCGATAGCTATCGGAATTATTGGACTATTACGATACAGCATCGGTATTACCCGAAAGGTCGGGACTGCGATAACATACTTTAAAAAACGAATTGGTATAAGGTTTATAAAGTTTGTGAAATCCAATAGCTATTGGAGAAAAAGTGATAAGTTGCTCAGCTTAAATCGTTAATCATAAATTCTTACAGTTTCACTTTTAACATTTCTTTTTTACCTTCTCTTAAAACTTCAACATCAATAGTTTGACCTGTTTTTAAAGTATTTAAGCGAGTCATATAATCGTAAATATTAGTAACCGGCAAGCCATTAATGGCAGTAATAATATCGCCTTTCTTCATTCCACCGGCTTCGGCAGGGCTTCCTTTTTTTACACCATCAACTGCCAAACCTTTATCGCCGGAACCTACAACATCGGGAATTATACCAAGCGTAACTTTATATCCACGTGAAGTGCTTTCTTCTTTGCTGCCGGCTTCTTTAAATGTTAATGGTTTTGTAGTGTTGGCAACAGCATTTATAATTTTATAAGAAAATTCTAATATATTTACTTCCTGCGGAAAATTTATTTTATCTGCATCGTCGAATGGGGTGTGGTAATCTTCGTGTAATCCGGAACAGAAAAAGAAAACAGGAATATCGTTTTTATAGAACGAAGCATGGTCAGATGGTCCGTAACCCTCAGGTGATTTTGAAACTGTGAATGGTAAGTTGATATCGAAAAGTTTTATTATACTATCAGTTTCTATTGATGTTCCTGTACCGCCAATAGATAATTTAGGATTTTCATTTTTTATTCTGCCAATCATATCAAAATTAAACATTGCTTTTATTGATTTTAATGGAACCGGAGGCTCTTTAACAAATTGTTTTGAGCCAAGTAATCCCATCTCTTCGCCGCTAAATGCAACAAATATTAATGTTCGTTTAGGTTTTGTGGGTGATGCAGCAAATAATCTTGCTAATTCCATAATTCCTGCAACACCAGAAGCATTGTCATCGGCTCCATTATGAATAGCAATTGTATCGGGCATACGCGAGCCGGAATCTTTACCACCCATACCGAGATGGTCGTAATGTGCACCAATTACGATGTATTCGTTTTTTAAAACAGGGTCACTTCCTTCTATAATTGCAACAACATTGTGTGTGGGTGATTTTATCTGAACTAAATCTGTTGCACCATAAACACTTGTTTTTAAAACTTTTGAAACTAGTTTCGTGTTTTTTGAAATAGTTTTTTTTATTTCGCTTATATTAAGTTTGTTCTCTTTCAAAATATTTTCTGCTGTTTGCCACGATATATAAATAACCGGAATCCCTGCATCTGAAACAGTTTTATCAAATGTTACAGAAAGAGGTTTCTTTTGTTCAGTTTGTTCTTGTATTACCAAAACTCCTTTAGCTCCTTTGTCTTTAGCAGTTAATACTTTAGTTCTGACTTTCGAATATTTTGCAAAAATTTCATTTTCAGCATTATCGGGTTTGCCGTCAAATAACAATGCCCATTTATCTTTAACATCAACCGGTTCGTAATCGTTCCATGATATCGAATCTTGTTTGATACTGTAACCGTAACCAACAAAAACTGTTGTACCTTCAAATTTATCATTCGATGAAAATGATGCAGGAATAAAATCTTCATTTATTTTTAAAGGTTTGCCATTAATTTTTAAAATATTATTCTTGCCAGGAACAATATCAGTTACTATCGAAAATCGTTGAAAACCATGGTCTAATATTGGTATGGTACCATATTCTTTAAGTTTTGCCCTAATAAAAAATGCCGATAACGAATCGCCATCTGTTCCGGGTTTTCTGCCTTTTAATGAGTCGGATGCAAGGTAGTAGATACTTGTTTTTAAATTGCTTTCTAAAACTTGTGCTTTTAATAAAAGTGTTGCATATAATGCAACAAATAGCAAAAATATTTTTTTCATTTTAGTATTTTATTTAATAACTATATTTTAATATTTGATAAATTTCTTATAATATATGCATCATAATCACCAAGATATGCAAATCCGTGCTTTTTGTAAAGCTGTATCGCCTTTAAATTTTCTTTATGAACTTCGAGTTTAATTTGCATATTTTTTTCTTTTGCAAACTTAATACTTTCGTTGCAAAGCAAATGGGAAAGTCCTTTATTCTGAAATGCCGGTTTTATGCAAAAATGATGTAAATAAATTCTACGCAAATCAGTAGTTAACCATGCTGTTCCAATAATTAAGTTTTGCTTAGAATGTTCTAAAATAATCAATTTTCCCCCGCTTGTTAAAGTCGAATTTATTACTTGCAAATTGTCGCCGCGTTTCGAATTACCTAAACCTGTTTCTTTCCACAATAAATTAACTTGTTCGTAATCGTCCGGTTTAAAATCGCGAATAATGAAGTTGTCGGAATTATTTTTTTCTAACATAAAGCTGACCAGTTTCATATTTTACAACTTCAATATTTTCGCCTTTTTCAATATATCCTGTAACTGCAATAGCATCGTATATTTCGTCATCAATATTAGCTTTTCCACTCGGATGAAGAATAGTGGCAGCAACACCCTGTTTACCAACCATTTGTGCGGGTTGCATTTCTACTCCAATATATCCATCGTTAGCATTTTGAACTGTTTGTAACGACATCTCTCCAAAACGATTAGTTGTAAGTAATTTTTTTCCGAGATAAAGCGATAAAATGAAAGAAATTGTTGCCGAAATAATAACAATAGATAAAGATTTCATAAATGCAGGAAGTCCTTGTCCTTCAAAACTAAAAACAACATTATCAACCATGCTTAATGCAAGACCAATGACAATACAAATAATTCCTAAAATTCCTGTAACTCCAAACCCGGGTATTGCAAAAATTTCGATTAATAAAAGAATTACTCCGACAACAAAGATTAAAATTTCCCAGTTTTCGGCTAAACCTTCTAAATATAATGGTGCAAAATATAGAATTGCTCCAAAAAGAGCGGCAGCAAAAGGAATCCCAATGCCTGGTGTTTGAAGTTCAAAGTAAATTCCACCAACAATCAACATTATTAGCAATCCCTGCAATACGGGATTAATTAAAAAATCTATAATTTTTTCTGTAATAGATGGTTCGTATTTTTCTATTCTATAATTATTTACACCTGCAAGTTTTAATGCTTCGTCAATAGAATTTGCTTCACCTTCGCAATATCCATATTTAATGGCTTCGGTAGTAGTGAAGGTAATTACTTTGCCGGTATCTATAATGCCTGCTATATAAATAGATTGGTCAACCATAGCTTCGGCAATATGCGGGTCGCGAACCCATTTTGTAACAGTGTCGCCATTTTCTATATTAGTTATTTTTCCATGACTTTCGGCAGTTGAACGCATAATTGCCCGCATGTATGCCTGATATTTATCGGGAGCTGCTTTACCTTCATTTGTAACAACTGTTGCAGCGCCAATATTTGCTCCTGTACGCATAAAAATTTTATCGCAGGCAATAGAAATTAATGCACCTGCAGAGGCTGCATTGTTATCAATAAAAACATAAACAGGAATAGAACAATTTATGATTTTTGTTCGAATAGAATCTGCAACATCAACTAATCCGCCATAAGTATTTAAGTGTATTAGTATTACTTGAGCTTTCGATTTTTTTGCAAAGTCAAAAGCTTTTTGTGTTTGTCGCCATGCTACAGGTTCAATTTCTTGTAAAATATCAAGTTGGTAAACTAAAAAAGATTTTTTTGAGCTATCTGAGGTTGCAATATTTAAAGAAAATACATTGTTAAAACAAATTGCAATAAACTGAAAAGTAAGTATTAACTTTTTCATTTTAAATTAAAAAAACGATGTGCTAACATCGAAAAAGATTTAATAATCCTTATTCAAAAGCAAATGTTTAACAAGAGTATAAGTATCGCTGTCGCCTTTAGGGAGTTTAAATTTAACATCTAAAGTTTTATATTCCTTTGCTTTAACAATAATTTCATATTTTTGGTCGGCAGGTAAGGTGATAAAATACTCGCCACTTTCATCAGATTCGGTAATATTTGTTTTGTCGTTAGCAATATCTTTAATAATAATGTTTGCTTTAATAGGTTTATTTGTTTCGGCATCGGAAACTTTTCCTTTTAAAATTGATAGCGGTGGACCAGAAACAGAGTTTGCAATTGAAGCCGGAATATTTTTATTTGTGCGGAAATAATACGACATATCAACATTATAAATATCATAAGCACCATAGCCGCCATCTCTGTTACTGGAAATATAAGCATTTCTTCTGTCGGTTGCTAAAACAAAGTGAATTTCATTGCGTGTAGTATTTATTGGGTATCCTAAATTAATTGGTTCCGACCATTTTCCATCTTCGCCTAAGGAACTCATAAAAATATCGTAACCGCCCATAGTATTGTGTCCGTTCGAGCTAAAAAATAAAGTTTTTCCATCGGGATGAATAAATACGCCTATTTCGTCGTAAACAGTATTTACTGGTGTTCCAAGATTAACGGGTTTTCCCCATTCCTTACCTTCTTTTTTTACCATATAAATATCACCATGTCCAAAACCTTCTTTTTCGCGTTCGCTTACAAAATACATTGTATTTCCATCGGAAGTAACACATGCCGAACTTTCAAAATAAGAAGAGTTTACATATTTCCCTTCTAAAGCACGTGGCTCACCCCATTCACCTGTAGGTTTACGAGTTGAGTAATAAATGTCGCCACTTTTTGTAACATTTTCAACATTTTTATAGATAAAAATCGTACTTCCATCGGGCGAAATACTCATATTTGCATCGTGTGCATCTGTATTAATTGGTGTACCAATATTTTTTGCAGGAGACCATTCTTTGGTTGCTTCGTTGTATGTAGAAATATATATATCATCATAATATTCTTCGGTGTATGGGTCAATCTTTCCACCTGTATTTTCGGGACGGCGAGAAGTAAAAATAAGTGTTTTCCCGTCAGCAGTAATAGAAGGACAAGCATCAACATATTTAGAATTAACAGATGTTCCTAAATTTGTTATTTTAACATTTACGGGATTTGCCATATAATCCTTTGCTGTTAAGCATTGTTGAAGCAAAACATTTACATAGTCGCGTTCGTTTTGCTTTGGTGTAAGTTTGCTTTTGTATTTATAAAAATTCTCGGTTGCTTTATCAAGGTCGCCCATATACTGGTAAGCTTTACCAGATAAAAAATAAGCTTCGTTTTTTATTGTAGTATCTTGAATTGCAACGCTTAAGTGGGATAATGCACTATCCATTTTATTTGTTTCGACGAAACATTGTCCCATTCTAAAATTTAATTGAGTATTTTCGGGATAATGTTTAAAAAGTTCGCGGTATATTCTTAAAGCCCCATTATAATCTTCATCATTATAACGTAGCCATGCCTGAGCCATTTTTAATTTTAAATTTTCTTTTTCGTCTTCTTTTTGTGCAAATAGTTGAAGAGTAAATGACAAACAAATGATTATCATTAAACTTACAGAAATAATATGTTTATTCATAATTAATTAGTTAATTAAGTTATAGGGCTGAAAGATAGTTAATGCCACAATAATAATAAAATTATTTTTAAAAAAATATAAAATAATAATTAAAATGTTGCTTAAATGTTTTTTAAATACTTGAAAAACAGATTCATGCCTTCTTGTTTTTTTTCGTCAAAATTATAATCAATATTAAATTTGTAATAGTTACGAATAAACTCGTTTGATAATTTTGGGTAATTTGGATTAATGCTATTAATATGATTTATTCCCCATTCAAGTGCTTTATTAAATTTATTTATGAAATCATTATCAATATCCAATTTGCTAACCCAACAAGCAAATACAAATGGTAATCCTGTAAAATTGTTCCATTCCGAAGCTAAATCGTACTTGTATTTATAATGAGCAGATAATTCTAAAGCCCTGTCGCCAATAATTACCCCTCCATTAATATTTTCAATTTTATTTTCGTAACCGGGATGGGTATTAAGCCAATTAAAATTTTTTTCCCAATAATACTTTGATAGTACTTTAACTAAGTTAATTGAAGTACGTGATTGATAGTCAAGATAAATATTCTTTAATTCTGATAATGGTTTTTGGGCAACTAATAAAACTGATAATACGTTACGATTTGCTCCAATGCAGTAATTGGAAATAATATTAATCTTTGGCATTTTTGCTATTGCTGCAATTGGTACAAGAACAATATCAGCTTGGTTATTTTCGAGTTTTTTTGCACAATCGGAAGGTATATCTCGCGAAAGTGAATATTCTGTTGTCTTTAAAAACCCGGAATGTTCTATTCCATAAATAAAGGGTAGAGTATTTAAATATGAAACGGCAGAAATCTTGAACATATTATTTGATTTAAAATCAGAAATCGCAATTCGATAGCTATCGGCTCATAAAATCATTTCGACAAGCTCAATGCAACGCCTAAAAATCATAGTTCAGACAATAAACAATGAACTTTTATAATTTCTACTTTTTTAATTTTCTTTGTTTTGCCATCAATTCTAAGCGTTCCTGAAATTTACTTTTAGTTACCGGTTTCTTTTTGTTTTCGTTAAGTTTTGCAAGGATAGCTTTTTCGTCAACAAAGCGACGAATAAAGTACATTTGAGCAAATGTGAATAAGTTAGCAAGAAGATAATAATAACTTAAACCCGAAGCATAACTGTTAAAAATAAATAAAAACATTACTGGCATAAGGTACATCATAACTTTCATGCCGGGAACGCTTGTGCTTTGTGGATTCATTTTATTTTGCTGATAAGTATAAATTATTGTACTTGCGGTCATTAACAAACAAAATAAACTAACATGGTCGCCGTAAAATGGAATATTGTAATGAAAATCCCAAACAGAATCGTAGGATGAAAGGTCGGTTGCCCACAAAAAACTTTTTTGACGCAATTCTATTGATGCAGGGAAAAACCTAAACATTGCAAATAAAATTGGCATCTGAAGAGCCATTGGCAAACATCCTCCAAGCGGATTAACTCCTACTTTTTTATAAAGAGCCATTGTTGCTTGCTGGCGTTCCATTGTTTTGTCTTTTGGTATGCGCGCATTTATTTCATCAATTTGTGGTTTAAGCACTTTCATTTTTGCAGTTGACAAATATGATTTGTAGGTTAGTGGAAACAAAACTAACTTAATAATTAATGTAAGAAGCAGAATTATAAGACCATAGCTTGCAATAAAACCACCTAAAAAATTAAAAATTGGAATAACGACAAAACGATTAATCCAACCAAAAATTCCCCAGCCAAGTGGTACAAGTTTTTCGAGGTCGGGAATTTCCTGTTTAGTTAATGTGTTATAATGATTTGGTCCAAAATAGAAGGTTAAATCGCGTGATTCGCTTGATTTTCTGTCGAATGGAATAGTGATTTCTGATTTAAAAGTTTTTAATAGTCGTTTTTGAGAACCGATATATTTGTTAGAACTAATAGTTGCACTTAAAAACGCATCGTTTGCTACAAGAACAGCACTAAAAAATTGCTGTTTAAATGCAATCCATTTCACTTTTGTTCGTAAATCTTCTTTGCTGTCTTTGGTTTCCGAAAGGTAATCTACTTCATCATCAAGATATTTGTAATAAATGGTAGTATAATTGTTTTCAAAATCCCTACCTTTTTCCTGCTGACAGGTAAAAATATCCCAATTTAAAGATATAAAATTTGCATTATTCGTAATAATTTTATCAAATCCAATTGTGTTAATTCTGAACTTCATTTTGTAAGAGTTTGGTGGAAGTTCGTAAACAAATTCCAAATAACGTCCATTACCAGCATCCAAACGCATTGTTAGTTTTTGCGACGATTGAGTGGCATTTAAAATTGTGTCGGTTGAAGAAGGTTCAAAAAATAAATTATTTGTAGAAATGCTTTTGTTTTGCGAAAAAAAGTTTAATCCAAAAACAGTAGAATCGCCATCAAAGAGAATTAATGGTAGAGAATCGAAAGTTTTATATTCTTTTAATTCAACAGAATATGGGCGTCCGCCAAAAGTAGAAAATTTTATTTTTATTTTATTATTTTCGATGGTAATAAACTTTTGTACACCTTCAACAGACTTGCCAAAATCGCCATATAATTCTTCGTTTTTCTTTTCTTTAAGCGAATCGGGTAAAATTTTATTTGTAGAGTCGGAAGCCGAAAGAGTTGGGGCAGAATTGGTAGCTGTAGATTGCTGTAAGGCAATTGTTTTTAAAGAGTCGCTAATTACTTTTTCAACAGAATCGCGATGTCTTGCTGCTTCTGCTTCTTCTTTTACTGAAGGCTTATTTATTAATGCAAAAATTCCAAAAATTCCAACTATTAATATAATTCCAATGACAGTATTTTTATCCATTTCAAAAATTTTAATAAGTTGCAAAAATACAAAAAAGGCGGTAAAAACAATCTGATTTTTAAAACTTATAAGTTAAGGGCACCTCTAAAAACTGTTACGTCATTCCGAACTTGTTTCGGAATCTCTGTTTTAAGAGGAAAAGAAGATGCTGAAATATCCTGAGCAGTTCGATAAACTCACTATACCACTTGACGAAGGGCAGCATGACGGTTTGTATAGTTTTTAGAGATACCCTTAATTTAACATGTGCAAAATTTGTTTATAATTTTATTTGAAATTATAGTTTGGATTATTTTCGTTTATTTACTTTTATGCCAAAATTAAAATCATGAAGAAACATTTTGCTTTGTTAATTACAATAACTTTATTACAAACAACCCTTGTAAATGCTCTAAGTCCCGTTAGGACTTATTCGGTTAAGCCATCAGATTTTGGTATGAAATACGAAGAAATAAAAATAAAAACTGAAGATGGTTTACTTTTAAATGCATGGTATTTCCCTGCAAGCCAAACATCATATAAAATAATGGTTTTAAGCGATGATGGCAATGGGAATATGTCAGATTTGATTGAACATGTTAGCGTGTTTTTATCGCTCGGTTATAATGTGCTAACATACGATTATCGTGGCTTTGGCACAAGCAGCGATTTTGAAATTAAACCTAATTTTTATATTTATTCACAATTCCAAAAAGACTTGAATGCTGTTATTGATTATTTGAAAAAAGAAAAAACAAGTATTCCAAAAATTCATCTTTATGGTATTGGCATGGGCGCAGGATTATCAATAGCAGTTGGAGCTAATCGTAATCTGGGAACTATTATTGCCGATTCACCTTACACTACTTTTGAATTAGCAAAAACTCGTTTAAAAGAAGCCAAAAATATTGATGTTCTTGTTCCTCTTGGTTATAATAAGGTTGAATGTGAACCAAAATATGCTCTCGAAAGCAAAGGTGGACAATTAAGCGGTATTTTGTATATTGTTGGAGACAAAGATTTAGTTTATACGCCAAAAGACGTAAAAGAACTTATTAAAATCAGGAGTAGTATTTCGTCAATTTATGTTGTTAAAAATAGTAGTGGAGATAATAATTACTCGGTTGACAAAGAAAAATATTTAGCAGAAATTAAGGATTTTCTAAAACTATAATGAGTGTCTGTTTGTAAAGTCAGGCATTTTTGAAAGTTTATATATAGAACGTAACGGTAAATTTGGCATATTCCTATGATTCCATTTTTTCCAATCCGATAATTAACAAACTTATTGTTTTACTGTTTTATTGTTTCATTGTTATTTAGCAACTTAGTGGCTTAACACTTCAACAAACTCAGTACATAGCAATTTAACAATGAAACAATTGAACATTAATTGCCAATTATAATATTGCGTTTTATATACATCAAATTTAAGCTAACAAATTATAATTTTGTGCATTATGGCAGGTATTTATTTTCATATTCCTTTTTGCAAAACTCGTTGTAGTTATTGCGATTTTTATTCTACTACCGATAAAAACAAAGTACCAGAATTGATTAAAGCAGAGCTCAAAGAAGTTGAATCAAGAAAAAATTACTTGTCAGACGAAAAAGTTAAAACAATATACTTTGGTGGTGGAACACCATCTTTTATTTCACCATGGAATATTGAAAAATTAATTAATACAGTATATGAAAATTTTAAAATTGATACGAATCCTGAAATCACAATTGAAGTTAATCCAGATGATATAAATTCAAATAAAATTAAATTATATGATAAAATTGGGATTAACAGAATAAGTGTTGGTTTACAATCATTTAATAACAATATTCTGAGTTTTATAAATCGTAGGCACGATGTTACAAAATCGTTAAAAGCAATAGAAATAATTAAAAATGCCGGTTATAAAAATATTAGCGTTGATTTAATTTATGGTATTCCAAACTTGTCAATTAAGGATTGGGAAAACACAATAAACAAAACGCTTGAACTTAATATTCAGCATATTTCGGCATATCATTTAAGCTACGAAAAAGGAACAAAAATCAACTCTCAATTTTTAAAAAAAGAAATTAATAAAGTTTCAGATGAAGAAAGTTTTGAGCAATACACTTTACTTTGCAATATGTTAAAAGAAAACAATTTTGAACATTATGAAATATCTAATTTCTCGCTCAAAGACTATGAATCAAAGCACAATAGTGCCTATTGGCAAAATATAAAATATTTGGGTGTAGGTCCATCGGCTCATTCTTTTGATGGAAACTCGCGACAATGGAACATTTCAAACTTAAAAAAATATATAGACGGGATTAATTTTAATAAAAAATATTTTTCGCAAGAATTACTTTCCGAAAATCAAAAATATAATGAATTTATATTAACCCGTTTACGCACAAATAAAGGAATTTCGACAAATGATTTAAAAATTAATTTCAACGAAAAAATTCAAAATCATTTTATGAATTCTGTTAAAAAATATATTAAAAGCGGTAAAGTAAAAATCAATTTAACAGACAATTACATTATTCCTGAACAAGATTGGTTTATTTCTGATGGAATAATTTCTGATTTATTTATAACAAATTGAAATATGATAAAAGTTGAGTCGTTTAATTTCGGAAATAAAATAAAATTTAATGAAGCTATTGCCATTCGAAAAAAGGTTTTTGTAATTGAACAATGCATTGACGAAAATTTAGAATTCGATGGGCATGATAGTGCATCAACTCATTATATTTCCTTTTTTGAAAATAAACCTGTCGGTACCGCTCGTTGGCGAATTACTGAATCGGGAATAAAATTTGAGCGATTTGCAGTTTTATCAGAATATCGTAATAAAAACATTGGAAAGTTAATTTTAAACGAAGCATTAAAAGACGCAGTAAAACTCAATAAAACAATATACTTACATGCTCAAATATCTGCAGTAAATTTTTATCTAAAAAATGGATTTGTAACAATTGGCAATCATTTTTTTGAAGCAGGCATCGAACATGTTAAAATGGAATACAAAAAATAAAATTTACCATTTTTTAAAAATGAAGAAAACGGCTAACACAATAAAAACAAAACCTACAATATAATTCCATTTTAAACTTTCATTTAAATATATAATAGCAAAAGCAGAAAACACAACTAAACTAATTACTTCCTGTATAGTTTTTAATTGAAAAGCATTAAATTGTCCATATCCTATTCGGTTTGCAGGTACCTGAAAACAATATTCAGCGAAAGCAATTATCCACGAAATTAAAACTACTTTCCAAAGCGAAACATCTTTAAATTTTAAATGACCATACCAAGCTAAAGTCATAAAAATATTGGAAACAGTTAGCAAAATAATTGTCCACATAATTTATTTTATTCTCTAATTTTATCAAGCAGACGATTTAGTTCAATAACTTCTTTTTTTGTGAGATTTTTTAAAAATGTATCAACTTTCAATTCTATTTCATCCATTTCAGATAAAAGTTCAAGTCCTTTTTCGGTAATTTCAACATCTTTCTGACGCCTATCAATTGTACCTTCTTTTCTGCTAATTAGCGATTTAGCAAATAGTTTATCTAAAATTCGGCTTACATCTGAACCTTTATCAAGCATTCGTTCTTTTAAAAAACTTATTGATTTAGAACCTTCTTTGCGAAATCCACGTAATACGCGTAAAATATTATATTGCTGCTCGGTTAA
>JAVHRE010000165.1:0-2188 GCA_036171495.1 Bacteroidales bacterium | reverse complement strand
AAAACTCCGTTATTATAAACAGGTATTCCGTTAACAAATGTTGTAATAACTTTCGATTTAAAAGTTTTGCCTTCAAATGGCGACCATTTACATTTGTACAAAATGTTATTAGTTTCAACTTTCCAAGGATTATTTATATCAACCAAAACTAAATCGGCACAATAACCTGTACGAATGTAACCTCTGTTTTTTACTTGAAAAACTTCGGCAGGAGCATGGCACATTTTATTAATTATTTTTTCGAGAGAAAAAATGTTCTGATGATACATTTCTAACATTGCAACTAACGAGTGTTGAACCAACGGTCCGCCAGCAGGAGCTTGAAAATAATTTGCCGATTTTTCTTCAATTGTATGCGGAGCATGGTCGGTTGCAACAATATCGAGAATATTGTTATTTAAAGCTTCACGTAAAATATTTCTGTCGTTTTTTGATTTAATTGCAGGATTCCATTTTATTTTATTGCCAAATTTTTCATAATCATTATCACTAAACCAAAGATGATGAATACAAACTTCAGAAGTGATTCGCTTATCTTTAATAGGTTTATTCGTAAACAATTCCATTTCTTTTGCCGAAGATAAATGCAAAACGTGAAGTCTTGTGTCGTATTTTTTTGCTAAATCAACAGCTTTTTTTGATGAAGCATAACAAGCTTCAGCGGTGCGAATTAATGGATGATATTTTACAGAAATATTATCGCCAAATTCTTTTAAATAATGCGAGGCATTTGCACGAATAATACTTTCTTCTTCACAATGAACTGCAATAAGTAATTTCGATTTTTTAAAAAGTTCGGAAAGTATATTTTCGTTATCAACCAGCATATTTCCGGTTGACGAACCCATAAAAACTTTAATGCCACAAATAGCATTTTTATCAGCCGATAACAATATGTCCAAATTATCATTTGATGCACCGAGATAAAACGAATAATTTGCCAAAGATTTTTGCGAAGCAATATCAAATTTGTCTTGCAAAAGTTCATGGGTTAGTGCTGGTGGTTTAGTGTTTGGCATTTCCATAAATGAAGTTATTCCACCTGCAACGGCAGCTTTAGATTCAGTATAAATGTCAGCTTTATGAGTTAATCCTGGTTCGCGAAAATGTACTTGGTCATCAATAACACCTGGGAAAAGGTGTAATCCTTCGGCATTTATTACTTTAAAGTTATCTTGAGAAATATTTGAAATGCTATGTTCAGAAACTTCTGTTATTTTTCCGTTAACAATTAGCACATTTCCAATAAAGATTTTATTTTCGTTAACTATTGTTGCACCCTTAATGTAATATTTCTGCATAATATAAATTCCAAATATCAGGTCCCAAATACCAAATTCCAAATATTAAGACCCAAATTCCAAGTTTCAAATTACAAAAGACTTGGAGCTTGAGATTTGAGGCTTGGAATTTTCATTTTAAAAACCTTGAACTTTATAATAAAATATCAACTGGCTTGCTTGTAATTTCTAAAAAAACTTTTCCATTTCATTTTAATTACGCCCCAAACAGCTTCGCTAAAAATTCCACCGCTCATTTTTGAAGTTCCTTGCTTACGGTCGGTAAAAATAATAGGAACTTCAACAATATTAAATCCCATTTTATATGTGGTGAATTTCATCTCAATTTGAAAACCATAACCTTTCATTCTAACTTTATCAAAAGGAATTGCCTCCAAAACTTTTCTGTTGTAACAAACAAACCCGGCAGTAGTGTCGCGAATATCCATTCCTGTAATAAAACGAACATAAGCCGAAGCGTAATATGACATGATAACTCTGCCCATTGGCCAGTTTACAACATTTACACCCGATTTATATCTTGAACCAATTGTTAATGTTGGTTTTTCGATATTGCATGCATTATAAAGATTAATAAGGTCATCTGGATTATGCGAAAAATCAGCATCCATTTCAAAAACAAAATTGTATTGACGTTCTAAACACCACTTAAAACCAGCAATATATGCTGTGCCTAAACCTAACTTACCTTTCCTTTCTAATAAATGCAGACTTTGGGGAAATTCTTTTTGTAATGTTTTTACAATTTGAGCAGTGCCATCGGGCGAACCGTCATCAATAATTAATACATCAAATGATTTTTGTAAAGAAAAAACTTTACGAATAATTCTTTCGATGTTTTCTTTTTCGTTATAAGTTGGTATAATTACTATTGAATCTGACATTTA
>JAVHRE010000164.1:0-4329 GCA_036171495.1 Bacteroidales bacterium | reverse complement strand
AACTTAATAACCATAACAAAGTGTCAAAAATAAACTTCTGCGTAAGTCCTAAATATATAGTGTTTGCAAGAAACATGTATTGCTCTTATTTAGTTCAATAATTCCCCTAACCCCCTTTAAATAAGGGGGAATGGGTAGCAAACAGTGGCACGGTTTCAAACCGTGCCACTGTTTGCTAAATGATGTAATTTTTAAGTAGTTTTCTTATCAAACACTATTTAGCAATTTAGCAACTTAGTGGTTTTTTCATTCCCCTACCCACTTCAAAAAAGGGGGACATGAAGCAATTTAACAATGAATCAATGGAACTTTAATTGCCAATTATAATATTGCGTTTTATATAATCTCAATTTTATTAACTACTTTTATACTTTATAAATTGAAAACAAAACTTTATTAGTTATGAAAAATTTATTAATTTTAACTCTGCTCATTTTAATTCCATTTATTTCTAAATCGCAAGCTAATATTGCAGCTGCAAGAGCATTAACTATTGGCGATACTGTTACAGTTACAGGAGTTGTTTTAAACGGTTCTGAGTTCGGCAGCGTAAGATATATTCAGGATAGTACTGCCGGTATAGCAGTTTATAATGTTCCTGCAAATCCGATTATTACTGCTGCAATTGCCGGAAGTAAGATAACTGTAACTGGTGTATTAGCAAATTTCCATGCATTATTAGAAATTGGCTCTGTAACTTTTGCAACTTTAGTTTCAAGTTCACAACCACTGCCTCAAATTCAAATAATTACTCCATCTGGGATGGCAGAGAATACTGAAAGCGAAATAGTTCAAATTAAACATTGTACAATTCAGGGAATCGGAAATTTTGCAGCCAGTACCAATTATAATTTTAATTCAAATGGTGAATCAGGTCAACTAAAAACAGGAACTGGTCCGTTAGTTGGTCAGCCAATACCAACCGGTGCAGTAAATATTACCGGAATTGTTTCGCAGTATTCATATTCAGGTTCAGGCGGTTACCAATTATTAGTAAGAAACGGATTAGACATAGTGCCGGATTCCACAATTTTAATAACCTCTCCGGTTTCAATTAACAATATAAATACAACAGGTTTCACATTAAACTGGACAACAAATATTACAGGAACATCTCAAATTCAATATGGAAATACTCCTAATCTTGAAATTGGAATTTTAAATGGAACAGCAAATACAACAAATCACACTATAATATTAAATGGAGCAAATGCTTCAGAACTATTTTATGCCAGAGCATTTTCTGTACATAGCTCCGACACTGCAAAATCATCTATTCAGCCTTATATTACACAATCAAATTCTTCAGGAGATATTAAGGTTTATTTTACACGAAGTATTGACAATAGTGTTTCTACCGGAACGAATGCAATAACACTAAACAGCTTAATTGACGATACACTTATTAATTATATTAACCGTTCAAAATACACTTTGGATATTGCAATATATGATTTTAGCACAATTAATCTTTCAGATATTACCGGAGCTTTAAACAATGCAAAGGACAGAGGTGTATTAATAAGAGTTGTGCACGATGGTGCTGCTTCTAATACCGGACTTACAGGATTAGACGCTTCAATTGGTCAGATTTCAAATGGAAATTCCGGTGGTATAATGCATAATAAATTTGTAATAATTGATGCAGATTCTCCAAATCCCGAAGATGCTATCGTATGGACAGGTTCAACAAACTGGACAGACCAGCAAATAAACAATATGGATGCAAACAATGTTATAATAATTCATGACCAGAGTTTAGCCAGAGCTTATAAAATCGAATTCGAAGAAATGTACGGAAGTACTGGGTTATTACCAGATTCAACAAATGCAAAATTTGGAAGTCATAAAAAAGATAATACACCACACGAATTTAAAATAGGGGGAAATAGAGTCGAACTTTATTTCAGTCCATCAGATAGTGTTACCGAAAGAATTATTGATGCAATTGGAACGGCAGATAAGGAATTATATGTAGAAACAAATTTGATTACAAAGACAAATATTGCTAACGCAATTATTAATAAAGCAAACGCAGGAGTTATGACAAAAACAATAGTAAATAGCCCGGGAAACTGTACACCTGATGTTGTTTCAATATTGCTTGCTTTGGGAAATAATTTCAAAGAATATGTTGAAGGTGGAATTCTTCATCATAAACTAATGATTGTTGACCCGAATTTTACAAATTCTGACCCGCTTGTTTTAACTGGTTCTCACAACTGGAGTGCATCTGCTGAATCTGTAAATGACGAAAATACATTAGTTGTACATAATGCCACTATTGCAAATATTTATTATCAGGAATTTGTTAAACGATTTGGTTCAGGTACTACCATAAACATTAATGAAACTCCAACAAACTACAAAATATCTGTTTATCCAAATCCTTGCAGCAATTATTTTACCATTGGATTTTCAGATAATATTACATATCCTGTAAGCATTAATTTATATGATATTTCAGGGAAAGTTATTGTAAGCAAAATAATACATTCTGCATACCAAAATGCTTATACTATTAATACATCTAACCTAAGTAAAGGATTATATATTTTAAAAATTCAAAATGATGGTTCTTTAAATATTTTTCAGAAAATATCTGTAGAATAAAAAATCGTAAATTGCCGGCATAAAGTTTATTAGTAAAGGGAACTTCTAAAAATACTCCATCGTCATTTGGCACAAATATAGGCGGGATAAGCATCTCATAACTACCTCATAATCAGATTCCGAAACAAGTTCGGTATGACGTATCGTTAATTTTTAGAAGTCCCCTAAATTTATTATTCCTTAAAATCTAAAATACACAAATATTCTCCCAAAGTTTTTACTGTCTTTTTCTACTCTGTGATATAACTTTTTTATTTCAGGTTGTTGCAAAAAACGCAGCACTTTCTTTTTTAACTGACCACTTCCTTTGCCTGGAATAATTTCTACAGTTTCTGTTTTACTATTGATTGCTTCTTCAATAATATCGTGCAAAGCAATGTCAATATCTTTACCTTTGTTATAAATATCGTGCAAATCGAGTTTTAATTTTGACATAAGTATTGTCTTTTATTTTCCTATCGCATCAGTTATTAAAAACAAAGTTATATAATGTTTGCAAGAAAACATCAATTTCTGCATTTCGGCAAACTCAATACAGGCTGTTATGCTTGTCTAAAAAATTAGTCATTCCGCTTAGGCGGAACTCCTAATTTTATTAGCCATTGCATGCTCCCGCAAAAACGGGACAGGCTTTGAACTTGAAGTTTTCTTATCAAACACTGAGTTTTCTTTCTAACACTATTTAACAAGGTTATCCAACGGGGTAAAGCAATAGAGCAATGAAACCATTATAGTTTATTAATGTGCTTAATATCTGTGCTTTAAAAATAAGAGTTATTAACAGTTCAACGAATCATTTTTTTTGTATTTTTGTATCTACACCTTTTTAGACAGGACTCATTTATAATTTGAAAAATAGATATTTTATAGAACTCGCATTTGTTGGTACAAACTACTCCGGCTGGCAGAAACAAAAAAATGGTGTTTCGGTTCAGCAAGTTATTAACGAAAAATTAAGTTTAAAATTAAACGAAAAGATTGAAGTTACCGGTGCCGGACGAACTGATGCTGGTGTTCATGCAGAATATTTTGTTGCCCATATTGATACTGATGTTGAGATTAAAGAGGATTTTATTCAAGACATGAACAAGTTTCTGCCAAATGATATAACATTTAAAAGTATTAAAAAAGTTAAAGATGGTGTACATGCACGTTTTTCGGCTATTACAAGAACATATCAATATAGAATTTCGACAAAAAAAAATCCATTTTTATGGAACTTTACACATTATTATTATGGTAAGTTAAATATTGAAAAAATGAACAAAGCTGCATCCATATTAATTAATGTATCCGATTTTACAAGTTTTAGCAAACTGCACGGAAACTCTAAAACTAATATTTGTAAGGTTTTTAAAGCAGAATGGGCAAAAAAAAATGATTTAATTTTATTTACAATCACTGCTAATCGTTTTTTACGAAATATGGTTAGAGCAATTGTAGGCACATTGTTAGAAGTTGGTAAAGAAAAAATTTCCGTAAAAGATTTTGAGAAAATTATTGGAGCAAAAGATAGGTGTAAAGCTTCGTCTTCGGCACCTGCTAAAGGATTATTTCTTACAAGTATTGAATATCCAGAAGATATTTATGACCTCTTAAATACAAAGAAAATAATTTAAATAGTTATTGGTTATTAAGTTATTGGTTAATAACACAATAACTTATTAACTGATGTTACGCAAAATAATTAGCAACGCCATTTATGGCGTTGAAAAA
>JAVHRE010000163.1:0-4329 GCA_036171495.1 Bacteroidales bacterium | reverse complement strand
CGTGGCTAATGATGTTCATAAAATAAATATTGAAAGCATGCGTAACATCAGTTAATAAATAATTTTAATTTCTGCTTTATTAAGTTTAACTTAACTAATCGGTGTACACAAAAGTTGTCACGCAAAGAACGCAAGGGATGTTTGTAATAAATATCCAATATACTGCAAACGGGATAAATTTTAGTATTTCATAAATACAAAAAGGTATAGAGTTATATTGAATATTGATGATTTTCTAATAATAAATTCTAAGGAAGAGCGGGTTGCTGGTAATTACAAGGGGGCATGCCCCCTTGTCTTTGAGGGTGTTATATCCTATATCCTTATACCTTTTACCTGAAACCCGAATATAATAATTTACCCCGTGCAGAGTATAACTATGACCTAAATTCAACTGATATTAAAATTATTGTTTTATTTTTTCAAAAAAATTTGAAACTTTACAAAAAAAATAATTCAATTAAAAATGAGAAAGTTTAATTTACTATTTGTTGCTATTTTATTTGTAATAAATGGAATATGTCAACAGGTTACTTTAGAAGACGCATGGTTAACTTATAAATTTTATCCAAGTAGTTTAGATGATATTGTTTCGATGAAAGATGGCGAAAGTTACACTTTGCTTTTGCCCAATGACAGCATTGTAAAATATAGTTATAAAACCGGAAAGGCAATTTCGTGTTTGTTTTCGTTACATCAAATAAAAAATGCCGATGTAAAACCTTCAAAAATAGAGGATTATTCTTTTAACGACAACGAAACAAAAATTCTTATTTCGTGCGATAAAGAAAAAATTTATCGTCATTCGTATAAGGCAAGTTATTACGTTTGGGATATTAATCAAAAAAAAATAACTTCTATTTCAACAAACGGTAAGCAGCAATTAGCTATTTTATCGCCCGATGGAAATAAAGTGTCTTATGTTCGCGATAACAATATATTTATTATGGATTTGATTGCTAATACAGAAACTCAAGTTACAAATGACGGTAAATTTAATTTTATAATAAATGGTGCTCCCGACTGGGTTTACGAAGAAGAGTTTAGTTTTTCGCGTGCTTTCTCATGGTCGCCCGATGGTAAAAATATTGCATTTATGCGTTTCGACGAAACAAATGTAAAAGAATACAGTATGCCAATGTATGGTACGCTTTATCCTACTGAATATAAATATAAATATCCCAAAGCCGGCGAAACAAATAGCAAAGTAACTCTTCATGTATATAATGTTGATTTAAAAAATACTATAAAAATAGATTGCGGAAACGATACCGACCAATATATTCCCCGATTAATGTGGACAAAAACTCCGGGCGTTTTGAGTTTTGTTAGAATGAACCGACTTCAGAATAAATATGAGTTATTTGTTGCAGATGCATCAAATGGCTTATCGTTACCAATTTATACCGAAGAAAATAAAACTTATATTGAAATAACGGATAATTTAATTTTTACTGATGATGGTAAATATTTTTTCAATTTAAGCGATAAATCAGGTTATAATCATATATACATGTACGACATGCACGGAAATCTTGTAAAACAGATTACCGATGGCAAATGGGATGTTGACGAAATAAAAGGTTTTGATGCTAAAAAGAATATTGTATATTATACTTCATCTGAAGTGTCGCCACTTCAACGAAATCTTTATTCAATTGGAATTGATGAAAAAAACAAAAAGCGACTAACTCTAAAAGACGGGACAAATGAAGTAAGTTTTAGTTCGAGTTTCAAGTATTTTATAAATAACTATTCTAACGCAACAACGCCAAACTACTACAGTTTAAATGACGCAAATGGCAAACAAATCAGAGTTCTCGAAGACAATGCCGATTTAGTTGCTAAAATTAACGATAGTAAATTTTCTAAAAAGGAGTTTTTTAAATTTAAAACATCTGACGGTGTTGAGCTTAATGGTTGGATGATTAAACCTTTAAATTTCGATTCAAATAAAAAATATCCGGTATTAATGTCGGTTTATGGCGGACCATGTTCGCAAGAGGTTTTAGATAAATGGGATTATTATCAAATTTGGCATCAGCATCTCGCATCAAAAGGATATATTATAGTTTCGGTTGATAATCGCGGAACTGGCGCAAGAGGTGCAGAATTTAAAAAGATAACGTACTTAAATCTTGGCAAAGTAGAAACTATAGACCAAATTGAAGCAGCAAAATACCTTGGAACATTAAATTATATTGATGTATCAAGAATTGGAATTTGGGGCTGGAGTTTTGGTGGTTATCTTTCTACACTTTGTTTGGAAAAAGGTGCCGGAGTTTTTAAGATGGCTGTAGCAGTTGCACCTGTAACAAACTGGAGATATTACGATTCTATTTATACCGAGCGTTATAATGGTTTACCAAAAGATAATGCTGAGGGTTACGATGATAATTCGCCAATAAATCACACAAAAAAAATCAAAGGAAAATATTTGCTTTGTCATGGCACAGCCGACGATAATGTTCATTTTCAGAATAGTATGGAGCTGGTTACAAAGTTGGTTGATAGTAATGTGCAATTCGAAATGCAATTTTACCCAAACAGTAATCATGGAATTTATACCGGACGAAATACCCGTTATCATTTGTTCTCGCGTATGACTACTTTTATTGCAAACAATTTATAGTTTAATAAAATTAAATTGCCCGAATGGCGGAATTGGTAGACGCGCTAGTTTCAGGGACTAGTATTCGCAAGGATGTGCAGGTTCGAGTCCTGTTTCGGGCACAAAAAATAGACGCAGATTAATTAACTGATGTTACGCAAAATAATTAGCAACGCCATTTATGGCGTTGAAAAATAAAGAACAAGAAAATGGGCTTTAGCCCAAAATTGTTAAACATTAATTTTTGGTTTGGGCTAAAGCCCGTTTTCTTTAGATTGCATTTTAAACACGACATAAATGTCGTGGCTAATGATGTTCATAAAATAAATATTGAAAGCATGCGTAACATCAGTAATTAAGATAATTATGATAAAGAAAATCATAAACAATCAGTGTAAATCAGCGTCAAAAAAACATTAAGCGTCTAAATTGAAAATAATTTATATTTGTATAATATTTTGAAGAAACTAATTTCAATATTACTCCTTTTTATACTTGCTATTAATATAGTTAGTTTTGTGTTTGTTTTTGAAATTAAACAATATACAATTAAAAAAGAAGTTGCAAAAACACTTTATAAATATATTCCTTCGAGTAAAGTTACTGTTATTACTATTTCGCCTTTAAATAAAAATAATATAGTTTGGAAAGATAAAAACGAATTTAGTTACAATGGTTTAATGTATGATGTAATAAATAGTGAGGTATTAAATAATGGAGCAAAACAAATAATGAAAGCTCTATCAATAAAAGAAATGCCTGATTTGATTCCTGCCAGAGTGATTAACCAGTACTTGTAGAAAAAAATTATGAAGCCACGAGCCAGCCTATAAGGCTAACATAGAGAAAATGTAACTCACCTGTGAAAAAAAAGGTGTAGTGCGAAAACTGATTTGTTATGTGTCATATTTTAAACGAGATAGACTTCTGGGGTGTAAAACTCAAGAAAAACTATATTATTATTGTCCAAATAATATTGCCTTCTCTAAATCTTCGGGAGTGTCAATTGATATTGTTTCTATTTCAGTAATTTCTACAGATATTTTATAACCATTTTCGAGCCATCGTAGTTGTTCGAGAGATTCAGAATTTTCTAAGAATGAACTTTTTAACTTTGTTATTTCTTGCAAAACGCTTGCTTTATAAGCGTATAAGCCAATATGTTTATAGTAATTACCTTTCTGCAGCCAATCTTTTTCGGGAATATTTTTTAAAAATGGAATTGGAAAACGACTAAAGTAAATAGCATATTTTTTATTGTCAAGTACAACTTTAGGTTTATTAATATCAAAAATTTCATCAAATTTTGTGATTTTTTTTACTAATGTAGATATTTGTGTACCAGCACTTTTGAATAGAGAAACAAGAAGCTTCAATTGTTCCGGTTCAATAAAAGGTTCATCACCCTGAATGTTTACAACAACATCAAATTGTTTGTTTAATTCTTTTGAAATAAGAACAAGTGCTTCGGCACACCGGTCGGTACCGCTTTTATGAGTGTTTGAAGTTATAACAACATTGCCACCAAATAATTTTACATGTTCAAAAATATTTTTGTCATCAGTAGCAACATAAACATGAGCAAAAGCTTTTGAAGCTTGCTCATAAACCCTCATTATCATGCTTTTGCCTCTTATATTGGCTAATGGCTTTCCCGGAAAGCGACTTGAAGCATAACGAGCAGGAATAACGCCAAGAATATTCATTATAATTTAAAA
>JAVHRE010000162.1:0-4350 GCA_036171495.1 Bacteroidales bacterium | reverse complement strand
AATATTTTAATTGATGGATTGTATAAACATCTGAAATATAGTAAATTCGGTAAACTTTTTAAAGTAAAATTCTTATCTGTAATTTCACTTCCGACTTAGTTTTACCATCAATTTGAGTTAATCCCGAACTTATTGTATTCAAATTAGAATAATAAGTTTGACCAAATCTAAACCACAGGTCAATTTTTTTATTTATAGAATATTGTACATTAAAGTAAAAGCGAGTTCCTTTATCATATAATGCTGGAATAGAAAATGCGTAAAGAACATCACTTTCGTATTCGTAAAGGCGGGAATTGTATCCGTCTGTATCAAAAATACAATATCTTGCCGAAAAAGTAAATGGAATATACAATGGTTTATAAGATAAATCCTGATAAATTACAAATCCCTTTTCATTGGTTGGTTCCTTTTGATATGTTATCCACTCAAGCCGGTTCTGAAGAGATATAGTTTTTGATACCTTATATGAGATATGAAACCGAATTTTTGTAGTATTCGTGTTTTCAAGGGCATCAATTATAGAAGGAACTGTTGAAGACATATTTTCTTGTTTAATTTTTTGACGATACCTAATATAAGTGTTTATATATCTGTTAGGAGAATAACCAACTTCAACTAAATAATCGCTCCCTTTTGATGGTGCGTAAACTCCGGATTTTAACCACGGAAAAGTAAATAAATCGTAATAGCCTGAAATTCTCCACTTTGCATAAGGATAGATGGTTGTGCCAATATAAAAACCATGTTCGTTTGCATTTATAGAATTTTCACCAAATGCGCTGCTATAATTGGCTTGGTAATTTCTTTCATAATTTCGGTAAATTAAAGCCATATTTATTTGCGATGATAAATTAAATAACATACCGCAAATAAATGCTTTACCACCATTTTTGCTAATTGCACCTTCTCCAAAAACTGTAACATTTTTGAGCATAAATTGATAATCGGCACCTATATTTGTGTTTGTTCTTCCACTAAAATCATATTGATTATATACGGTTGGAGTTTTAAGTAAATTTGCTCCATAAGAATATTCTATTCCGGTAAGTCCTAACCTGAATTTTTCCATGTTAAGTGAAATATTTCCGCCAAGAACTGTTTCGCGAATTGATTTACGGTCGGCAAGTTCCGAAGGGTAAGCATGTTCGCCACTTGTTTGTAATGAACTTATATCTTCGGCTTCGCCTGTTAAAGAATCAATTGCTGTAATGTTCGCATCAATTTTTTTCTTTGAAGCGAATGCTGTAAAATCAACTTTTTTAATTCTGAAAGTTGCACCTGCACCTCTGAAAAACAAGTTTTCGTCGGTACCCGAATATTTTTTTAAGCCCTGTGCTTTTTTTCTTGTAGTAGTAACCATTGATGATTTGCCGTAGTTGTATCCCGAACAAACTACTAAACCTTGTCCGAATTGTGCATAATAATCACCTAAAGCAATTGTTTTTACAGGTCCTATATCATGTATTAACAAATGTGCCGAATAAAAATCGAAACCTTTTTTTTGACTGCCTTTAAAAAATTCTTCACCGGGGTCTTTATCGGCTGTTATTCCCCAAGATATTTTTGTTTTATATGTGAAAGAATATCTGAAAAATAATTTATAAGGGCTACCGAGATACCGTGAATTTGGACTTGCAGCTAAAGCAGAATCAGTAATTGGTGAATATCCTATTTGTGGTTCAATTACTCTTTGAGTTCGCATAAATATTTTATTACTGCCATATTTTAAAGCTTTTTGAGGCGAAAACCCTAATATCGGTTCAGTTTTTTTTACTGTAATAAAAGGAAGAATCATTCTCAGATATTCTTCGTTAAAGCCCGTAACATTTAGTAATTCATAAATACTTAAAAACTGACCATATTCTTGTTGATATTGTAAAATAGCATTTACTTGAAAATCGCTTAATAGTTGCAGTTTTTCTAAATCGGGTTTTGTGGCTTCGTTAATATTTAATGGTTCGTTTAAGTAGAATGTTAAATCTTCGTATAATGTGGTGTAATCAAGTTCTCTATCAGTATTTGATGCAATATCTTCGATAAACTTTTCGATAATTGCTTCGTTTGAGCCGGTTTGCTCTTGTTGCGAAAAAGCAGGAATAAATAAAAATAATGATATTATTATTAGATATATTCGCTTCATAAGTAACAGGTAAAATTTAATATGTAATATTTATTGTGAGTTTTTTCGGGCCGAGCCAAGAATTTTTGTCAACTCAATAGATTCTTTATACAATGGTTCAACTCTTTCTTTTGTTATCAATTCACCTTCAAGGATATTTTCAAGCCAGAATGACGACTCGTCTATTTCTTCAAACGAGATACTGAGCTTTGCAACAAATGCAGCCTTTGACTGGGCAATACATGCAGCCCGGTAGTTTGCGGCAGCGGAAAAGGCTGCCCTGATTAATTGACTATGAAGGTATTTCCCAAGAGGTGTTTTGGGTAATGCTTCAGCAAGTCTTACACATCGCCACGCAAAATTTTTTAATCGTTTTTGTAATTCGTATTTATCCATTACATCTTACATATTAAATATTACATCTTACTTAATTTGTCAGTTTTTGTGATGAATTTTTACCAAACTCATAACTAAAACCAAAATTTGGTGAAATTCCCAAAACCTGATGCGACGAAAATGAAATATCGGCTTTAATTCTTTTAAATGTATATCCGAGTCCTAAACTCATTTGATTAGGGTTACTTGTTACGCCGGCTCTGATAAATAAATTTTCCATAAATTTATATTCCATTCCAACTTTATAAATTGGTTTGTATTCTAAATCTTTTTCAGTTTCAACAGTACAAAGTACTTTTTCCGAAAATTCGTAAGCAATTCCAACAGTTATTAAGGTTGGTATCCGTTCGTTGTTGTATGCTGCAATTTTTGAGCGGCTTAAATTATAAATATGCCCACCAATATATAAATGATTTGCCGGTTGGGCAAGAAAACCAATTTCGGCAATTGCAGTTCCTTTGTTTCCATACCCTTCGGCAAAATACGTGTTTAAATAATCGAATTTTATTCCGAGCGAGAATCGTTTACCGATTGACTTTGCAAATGCAAGTCCAACACTGCTTTCGTTATATTTTGAATATCCGAATTGCATTAAATCAATTGCAAAAACTCCCGATGATGTTGGATATGCAAAAGCTCCGGCTTTTAAACCAAGTTCTTTTATAGCAAATCTGTCTTCGTAAAACAAACCAAAAGTCGGTTTTGATAATAAAGCTAACCCTGCCTGATTATGTGTAACCGACCATAAATCGGAAAATGCTGCTCCCGATGAGCCCATTCCTGCTTGTCTTGCGCCAATTGGAAAATGTTCGTTTCCGGCTTTAGTATTGAAAATTGCAATGTGCAGAATTATGATTAAAATCGAAAATAATTTCATCTGTTTATAATATTATAAATGTTCAATGTTTAATGTTTAAAAAAGTTCATTGTTAATTTTAAATCATTAATCATTAATCGTTAATCGTTCCCTTTCCGCTCAATCGGAACAAGTTTCCACCGAGTCGGAACAAGCAGTGTGTCCAAATTTTTGAGCATGAATGTTTGAACATTTTAATCAACTTTAAAATCGAATTTTATTTGTTTGAACTCATTATTTGCTTTTGTAATCTTATCGGCTAACTTAATTTTGTAATTTGTTAATTTCTCAAAAAGTTTAACATCGCTTACCGCCATAATTTGCACAGCCAAAATAGCAGCATTCATGGCTGCATCTAAACCAACTGTTGCAACAGGAATTCCCGGAGGCATTTGCAAAATTGATAAAATACTGTCCCATCCATCAATAGAAATTGAACTTCTGCAAGGAACTCCAATAACCGGCAAAGTAGTATAAGCTGCAATAACACCAGGCAAATGTGCCGCTCCGCCTGCACCTGCAATTATTACTTTAATTCCTTTACTTTGAGCTTTCGATGCAAATTCCTCAACTAATTTAGGAGTGCGGTGTGCCGAGAGTGCGTTTACCTCAAATGGAATTTCAAACTCGTTTAATAATTTTGCTGACTGTTCCATTACAGTCCAATCGGATGTGCTTCCCATTATTATACTAACAAGTGGCTTCATAAAAAATTTTTATTTTTTGTAAAAATAATCTATTTCGTTTAAAAAATTTAAAATTAAAATGATTTTGATAACATTTTTCAATTATTAGTTTGATGCCAACGTTAATACTCGGGGCTACGTAGCGTTTGTCCAGAATGTTCGATTTATGCGTTATTCTCGTTTTGAAAATCAGTTGTTTCGGCATGCTCAACACAAGCTATTTCGCTTAGGCGGAATTCCTGATTTTAAAAACTTCGTCCCGCCTGAGCGCATTGGCGTCAAGCTAAAAA
>JAVHRE010000161.1:0-19608 GCA_036171495.1 Bacteroidales bacterium | reverse complement strand
TACCTGAATTAAAGCCACCTGATAAATCGGAACCATTCCAGAACGAATCGGGTGGCAACGATAAATCTTCAAAATTAATAACTTGTGATTTAGATGAGTAAATCAAGCCTAACGAAAGGCTAACGCATAAAAACATTTTTTTTAACATAGTACATAAGTTTTAATAAATTAAATAAATTAACATTAAAACTTTCGTAAAAAATGATTTGGTAAGAAAATCAGTAATTCCCACCAAGCCTTTATCCCGAAAGCTTTGAAAAATTTAGTTTAAGGCAGGTCTTCTGACTTGTTCCATTTTCGGAGAGCCTTCCCATCCCAAATATTCGGGACAGTGGCGTGGTTTTCCGAAACATGTTAAGAACTCACAGCAGCGGGAACTGCTCACGATTTTAACGTGATTCCCTTACAATTTTTTCTACCGAAAAAATTTACCTTTAACTGCAACAAAAGTATAAAAAATATTATTCTGAAAAAATTATATTGCACTAATTTATAAACAAATTGTGTTAATTAATATTTTGCACTTTAATAATTACCGCATAATTTATAGCTTCCAGTTTTGTAATTGAGTAAATATAAAACTTTCAGATCTTTTCCACTATTAGCCATTATTGCTGCGCCTGCTAATCCGCCAAGAAAAACACCGGCTATAATAGCATCTTGATTTTTATTTTTAATATTTTTTTTATCGTTTTTTATTGGTAATGAATAAAAAAATGCTCTTTCTTTTTCTCTTGTTAAAAAAGAATAACTATTGTGTCCATTTAAGTTTTTGCAATTAATATAACAATCAGTTCCATCGCATAATCCCCAAAATTCGTTATTAACTCTTTTATGTTTCACATTTTTATCTTTTGATATAATTCTAAATTTCTTACCACCCCAAAGTGCAACTTGATTATCAGTTCTTGTAATAACTTCAAATTCAAACAATACAGAAGGATTATTATTTAAATATTCTTGAAATGTAAGATAAGCCCCTTTTTTTAATTGCTGATTACTAATTTTATAGTTTACAGAATAATTGTTTTCATATTTAGTTTGCTTTGTAAAATACTCATAATCTTCTAAAAGTATTTTATAAGTGTTAGTATCAGTTGAATTATTTAATTTGTAAGAAATATATGAAGCTTTAACTTCAATTATATTGCAAACAATAGAATCATTAGATTTTTTATAAATAATATCTTGAGCAAATGACATTGATTGAATTATAATTACAAAGACAAATATTAATTGAATATTTCTTTTCAAAATTATTTTAGTCATATTTCAAAAAATTATTTTTATAGTAAAATAACAAATTAAATTTCTTTTTTCAAAGCATCCAACAATTTTTCGTACTTAAATTTATAACCATTCTCTAATAGTTTTGCAGGTATTGCAGCTTGACCACTGGTTAAAACGTTAGCACCTTCGCCATATAATATACGAAGTATAAATTTAGGAATATTAAAAAGAGTGGGGTTCTTTAAAATTTGTGCAAATTGTTTTGTGAATTCTAAATTGGTTAAAATTTCTGGAGAAGTTAAATTGTATATACCTGAAGGCAATGTATTATTAATTGCCAATTTAAAAACATTAAGCAAATCGTTAATGTGAATAAAACTAAAAAATTGTTTTCCGTTTCCAATTTTTCCACCCAGTCCGAATTTAAAAATTGGCAAAACTTTTTTCAACATTCCTCCATCTTTTGAGATTACTATTCCTAATCGAAAAATAAAAACCTGCGTTCCATACTCAAAAGCTCTGTTAGCAGCATGTTCCCAATCACGAATAATTTTTGAAAGATAATTAAATGCCAAATGAGTGCTTTGTTCATCGTGAATATGAAAATCGTCATATATTCCTATAGCCGAAGCATTTATCAATATTTTTGGTTTTGTTTTGCAAATACTTATTGCATCAACAATTTTTCGGGTTGTTAATATTCTGCTTGTATAAATTTCATACTTATATTTTCGTGTCCATCTTTTGCTTATTGAAGCACCTGTAAGGTTTATTATTGCATCAGAATTTTGAATTTTCAAAGCAAATTCATGCAATGGTAAAGAATAATCTTTTCGCTCAATTTGTACAATTACATTTCCTTGAGAAGTTAAAAAATTAACTAATGCTTTTCCGATAAAACCGGAAGCACCTGTAATAACAATTTTCATTAGTGATTAAATTCCTTTTCAAGTACTGTTGTTAATTGTTTAATATCAACATCATAAATCAGCTCGCCATTTACAGCATAAGAAATGCTGCCTGTTTCTTCCGAAACAACAATAATAAACGAATCGGTAGCTTCGGTCATTCCAAGTGCAGCACGATGACGGGTTCCGTAATGCGGTGGCAAATCAATTCTATCGGAAACAGGTAATATACAACGAGCAGATTTAATTTTATTATTAAAAACTATTACAGCCCCGTCGTGTAAGGGACTTTCTTTAGAAAAAATTGATTCAAGCATTCGACTCGAAATATTTGCATCAAGCTCATCGCCAATGTGTGAATAATTATCGAGACTCATTTTTTTTGTAATTACTATTAAAGCTCCTATTTTCTTTTTTGCCATATCATCAACGGCAACTGTTATTGATTTAATATTTAATAACGGTTCCGGTTTAAATTTTAAGCTAAAAAATCGGGAAAATCGCAGCTTATAGTTTTCGGAAAAATATTTTGAACCAATTAAAAGTAAAAATCTGCGAACTTCTTGCTGAAAAACAATTACAAGAGCTATAACTCCTACTCCCATTACCTGTCCTAAAATTGTGCTAATCATTTGCATTTTTAATGCTTTAACAACAACCCACAAAATATAAATTATTGCTATGCCAATAAAAATATTTATTGCCACCGAACCTTTAATTAGCATATATACTTTATACAGAAAAAATGCTACAAGCAATATGTCTAAAATGTCGAAAAAAGTAATATTTATAAATGCGGTAATCAATTAATTAATTTATAATTCGGGTATAAAAGTATTAAAAATTAAGATTGCAAATACATATTAACAATTTTTATAGCTTCAAATGCAGCCTTAACATCGTGCACTCTTAAAATATCGGCACCATTTAAAAGTGCAATAGTATTTGCTGAAGTTGTTCCATTTAAAGCTTGTTCAGGCGTAGTTTCGAGTAATTTATATATCATAGATTTACGCGAAATTCCCACGACAATTGGCAATTCAAATATTTCAAATGATTTAAGTTCCTTAAGTAATGTGTAATTATGCTTAATGTTTTTGCCAAAACCAAAACCAGGGTCAATTAAAATATCTTTTACTCCAATTTGCTTTAAGGTATTTATTTTTGACGAAAAATAATTTATAATATCTTGTGTAACATTATTATAAATAGGATTTTTTTGCATATTAGTTGGAGTTCCCTCAATATGCATAATAATATAAGGTACGTTTAATTTATTTATTTCAGAAAACATTTTTTTATCAAAATTTCCTGCCGAAATATCGTTAACCATACCAAAACCAAACTCTTCGACTGCCATTTTTGCAATTTCGGAACGATAAGTATCAATTGAAAACCATTGAGCTGCAAAATGTTTATTTAAAGATGACAAAACCGGCTTTAAACGATTTTTTTCATCTTCACAATTAATTTGGTTTGAATTTGGACGAGTTGAAACGGCTCCAACATCAATAATTGTTGCACCTTCGTTCAACATTTTTTCTACTTGCTCAATTATTTCATTTTCTGTTTTGTATTTTCCACCATCGTAAAATGAATCGGGAGTTACATTTAAAATTCCCATCACTATTGGCGATTTTAATTCAAAAATTTTTTGCCTGAAACATAAAGTTGTTTTTTTACGAAAAAATGTATCTTTACACATAATCAAATTATAATTTTTTCAAAGTTAATAATTTTCAAATTTTATATGAAATTTATAGTTTTAGAAGGATTAGATGGTGCGGGAAAATCTACACAGGTTTCGCTTTTAACCGAATATTTAAACCAACAAAATATTAAAACAAAATTTTTGCATTTTCCCAGAACAGATTCGAAATATTTTGGTGATATGGTTGCACGCTTCTTACGCGGAGAATTTGGAGATAACGATAAAGTAAACCCATATTTAGTTGCAATGTTATACGCCGGCGACCAAAAAGACGCATCTGAAACTATAAACAATTGGATAAGTGCTCATTATACGATAATTGCAGATAGATACATCTATTCAAATATAGCTTATCAATGTGCAAAACTAAAATCAAAAAACGAAAAAGCTAAATTAAGGAATTGGATTTTAGAATTTGAGTTCGATTATTACAAAATTCCGAAACCCGATTTGAATATTTTTTTAGATGTTCCTTTTGTTTTCACAAAGAATAAACTAACCGAAACACGCACAGGACAAGAAAGAGATTATTTGAATGGAAATAACGATATTCACGAAAAAAGTTTAAATTTTCAGGAACAGGTCAGAAAAGAATATTTTAATTTATGCGAAACAGATTTTAATATAAAAAAAATTGATTGTTTTAACAAAAACAACGAAATGTTACCACCCAAAGAAATATTTAACAAAGTGAAGAATTTGATATTTAGTGTTTGCTCATAATGTCCGACTTCTGCGTTATTCTCGTTTTTAAAATCAGTCATTCCGCATAGGCGGAACTCCTGAATTTTAAAAACTTCGAATGCCTTGAACTCGAACATTCTGAATCAAACGCTGATATTACAGACAGACTCTATTTAATATGATTAATAAAATTTAAGATTTAAAAATTTTTAATTTCAACAAAACATCTTATTTTTAAAGTCAAATAAATAAAATTTCAACAGCATGATTATAAGAATTTTAATTTTTATTAGTAGAATATTTGTAGGAGCAGTTTTCATGTTTTCGGGCTTTATTAAAGCTGTTGACCCTTGGGGATTTGCTTATAAATTTAAAGAATATTTTGAAGCACTTGGCATGGAAGTGCTTGTGCCTTATGCACTCGCATTTTCTGTTATAATTATTGGAGCAGAATTTATTATTGGGTTTTGTTTATTTTTTGGTTTAAAATTCCGACTTGCAACATGGGGAGCATTATTACTTATGCTTTTCTTTTTACCGCTAACTCTTTGGCTTGCAATATCAAATAAAGTTTCCGATTGCGGTTGTTTTGGCGATTTTATTAAACTTTCAAACTGGCAAACATTTTATAAAAATGTTATAATAATAGTTCCAACACTTGTTCTTTTTATTTTTCAGAAAAGAGGTAAACCTTATTGTTCTTGCCTAAAACAGTGGCTTTTATCTGGAATTGGCATAGTAATAATTGCAATTACAATGTGGCATTCTTATGCACACTTACCTTTAATTGATTTTTTACCTTATAAAGTTGGAAATAATATTTCAGAAATGATGAAAACACCTGACGGAATGCCTAAAGATGAATTTGAACAATTTATTACTTTAAGAAATATAACAACGAACAAAACTATTGAAATTCCGGTTAGTAAATATTCCGCCGATTCAACATATTGGGGTGCATGTACAAAATACAAATATATTAGTATTTCGGAAGCTAAATTAGTAAAAGAGGGATACAAAACACCAATTCACGACCTTACAATAAACACTTCAAGCGGTGCAAATATTTTAGATTCTGTTTTAGCTCTTGATAATTATACTTTTATACTTGTTTCCACAAAACTCGAAAAATCAGACATTTCAAAAATTAAAGAAATTAATGAATTAGCACGATGGGCTTCGTCAAAAAATTTATTGTTTATTGGTTTAACTTCGTCGCTAAAAGATGATATTAAAAAATTTATTATTACCAATCAAACTCCCTATATTATTTATGGTTGCGACGAAACAACTTTAAAAACAATTATTAGAGCAAATCCTGGAATAGTGTTATTAAAAAAGGGAACTATTATAGCAAAATGGCACTATAACGATATTCCGACACCCGAAAAATTTGAAAAACAATATTTAACAAAATAAAAAATGAGACAAAAAATTGCAGCAGGAAATTGGAAAATGAATACTAACTTACAAGATGGTATTACGTTAGCAAAAACATTAAATGATTTTGCGAAAAATTTTGATAACAACGGAAAAGGAATTATTATATCGCCACCTTTCACACATTTATATTCAATTCTACAACAAGTTGACGCAAATAAAATTTCAGTTTCTGCACAGAATTGTGCAGCATGGGAAAAAGGAGCATACACCGGTGAAGTTTCTGCTGAAATGTTAAATTCAATTGGCATAAAATACTCAATAATTGGACATTCCGAACGTCGCCAATATTTTAATGAAGATAATATAACATTATACACAAAAGTTAAACTTTGTCTGAAAAACTCCATAATTCCAATTTTTTGTATTGGCGAAAAATTATCTGAACGCGAATCAAATATACATTTCGAAGTAATTAAACAACAATTAACAGAAGGAATATTTGAATTAAGCCCTGAAGATTTTTCGAAAATTATTATTGCTTATGAGCCAATATGGGCAATTGGTACAGGAAAAACAGCATCTCCTGCTCAGGCTCAGGAAATTCATAATTTTATTCGTAAATTAATTACTGAAAAATATGGTATTACAATTTCCAACGAAACCACAATTCTTTATGGTGGCAGTTGCAACGCTGCAAATGCAAAAGAATTATTCTCGCAACCCGATGTTGACGGTGGACTTGTAGGCGGTGCATCACTTAAAGCAAATGAGTTTATTGAGATTATTAAAGCGTTGTAACAGCTATCTGGATTTGGCGGGCATTTTCTTGCAGAAAGTGTCACAGACCGTTAATAATTCTATGTCTCGTTGGTCGCTACGGTTACTTGCCGACAAGATGGTTTTTTAATTAGGTACAAAATGATGTTCTACGTTATTTTTCCTAAGCCACAATTTTTTCTTTGCAAGCTTAATTATTTCCCATTTTGTTTCTGTGGTTGTTGAATTTTTTGTTTTATCAATAATAAGGTCAACTGCACCCGAAAATTTCCAAGTACCAATAGAATCTTCGTTATCGGAATATGAACCATCTTTGCTAAATGTAAACACAATAGTTGGTAAATGGTCAGTAATTATAGTATTTTGGGCAACAGAAATTATTGATTCATATTTCCAAGAACCTACTATGCGTGTTTTTTTTGAACGGAAAGTTATTATTGGTCCATCTTCATATTTAGTACAGGATACAGATGCCAGTATAAAAATAAATGCACAAAAAACAATTATAATGTTTTTCATATCAAAAATTAATTTTTTACAAACCTACGTAAATTATTTGTTATTTAGTGCTTGCAAGAAAACATTTAAATTTGCTCTTATTTAGTTCAATGGCTAAATTGTTTTATGTTTTACAACATATTTATAATATTTTAAGACACAATTATTGGTACAGTGTATAAAAGTTTAATATTTTTGTAAAAATTATAATAAATAATGCATACATTATTAGTTGGGTTAAATTACAAAACCACACAGGTAGATAACAGAGAAAAAATGTATTTTTCTGCAAGCAAATTAGAAATTGCTTTACCAATATTAAATTCATATCCGCATATAAGCGAATGCGTTATACTATCAACTTGTAACCGAATAGAAATTTATGCTGTTTCCGAGAACCCCGAAGAAGCTTATAAAAGCATTATTCAATTTTTAAGTGATTTTCATAAAATTCCTGTCGAAAACTTTATGAATTTCATTTATAAGAAGAGATGTGATGATGCTGTTAAACACCTTTTTGATGTTGCATCAAGCTTAAACTCTATGATTTTAGGCGAATATGAAATTTTAGGTCAAGTAAAAGATGCTTATGAGAAAGCTAAAAATTTGAACACTACAAAAGAGTTTTTTAATAAACTTTTTCAAATGGCAATTGTTGTTGGGAAAAGGGTTAGAACTGAAACTGGTATAGGGAAAGGTGCAATTTCGGTAGGTTCTGCAGCAGTCAACTTAATTAAAGAAATATTCCCTAAAGATAACACATTAAATGTAATGCTTGTAGGAGCTGGGGCTGTTTCCGACCTTGTAGCTGTAAATCTTACAAATAAAGTAAACTGCAACATCACCGTAACCAACAGAACAAATAACAAAGCTGATGAGTTTGCAAAAAAGTTTAATGCAAACTTTGTAAATTATGAATCGAAAAATAAGTTTTATGCAAACCAAGATGTAATTGTTTTCTCTACCGGTGCACAAAATTACATTATCACCAAACAAGAAATCTCGTCCTTAAACATTACAAATAACAGAGAAGTTGTTTTAATAGATTTATCGGTTCCACGCAATATAGACCCTGCTCTCGGAAATCATAAAGGTATATATTTAAAAACCATTGACGATTTAGAAACAATAATTGATTCGAGTCGCGAAGAAAGATTGCGTGAAATTATTAAAGCCGAAATAATTATTAGAGAAGTTCAGGAAAGGTTTACCGAATGGTTTAATATGCAGTCTATTATTCCTGTAATGAGAGGAATAAAAGGCGAGTTTAATTCTATTAAAGAAAGATTAATAGAAACATATAGCACTCAACTTTCGAATCTAAATGAAGAGCAAAAAGAAGTTATAAAAAGTATGATGGATAGTTATTCAGACACATTAATTAAAACTATTATGCTTAACTTAAAAGAAGTTACTGACCCAGCTCATCTTCACCATTTAGGAGATGCTTTAAAAAGGACATTCAATGTCCATATAAACGAACATACCGGTAATCCACATGCTAACATGAGTAATCCACATGAAATGATGAGTAACCCGCATGAAAATATGAGCAATCCACATTTACAACAACACCATCATCATGCCATCTAAAAATAAGTTTTTAGTAGCTACAAGGGGAAGTTTGTTAGCTCGTACTCAAACTGAACAAACAGTTGTAACAATAAAAAAACAAAACAACGATAAAGAGTTTGAGATTGTACAATTTACTACATTAGGCGATAAAGTTACCAAAAAGCCACTTGTAAAGTTTGGCGGAACTGGCGTTTTTGTTAAAGAACTCGAAAATGCTTTAATTGATAATAAAGCAGATTTTGCTGTTCATAGCTTAAAAGATGTTCCGAGTAATATTCCTGATGGTTTAATTTTAGCATGTTTCCCAAAACGAGAAAGAGTAAACGACTTATTTTTAACAAGAAATAATTCTACAATTTTAGAAATGTCACAAGGGTTTAAATGTGGTACAGGCAGTCCAAGAAGAATGATTCAAATAATGAAAATTCGACCTGATGCAAAGTTTTCTGATTTGCGAGGGAACATTGATACCCGTTTGCGAAAATTAGATGAAGGTCAATATGATGCAATAATTTTAGCAGCTGCCGGGATGAACCGTTTAAGTAAATCATATTCTGAAAATAATATTTTATCTATAGAAAATTTATTGCCGGCAATTGGACAAGGTGCAATAGCCATTGAATGCAGAGCCGACGATAATGAAACTATTGAAGTATTAAAAAAAATTAATCATTACCCAACCGAAATTGCAGTAAAAACCGAAAGAGTTTTTATGAAAGAAATTGAAGGCGGATGCAAATTTCCTTTAGCAGCTTACGCAACAGTTTCGGGAAATAATTTAGAATTAGATATTTTAGCAGGACAACTTTCGACCGGGAAATTTATTAGAAAAAAAGAAACAACAACTATCAAAAATGCTTTTGATATGTCAAAACGAATGGCTAACGAACTTTTAGAAGAATGCCACAAAAAAAATATCAAACTATTCGATTTAGATGATTAAACTTAACAACAAAATAATTATATCTACTCAACCAAACGATAGTTTTTTTGAATTAGAAAAATCGTTAAAAAATTCCGGCGCTTTCTTATTTCATTATCCGATGATAAAAATTGAAGAAGCACAAATTAATGCCGAACAAGAAAACACACTGAAAAATATTTCAAAGTTCGACTGGCTCATTTTTACAAGCAAAAACGGAGTAAAATATTTTTTGAATAAATTTCAAAATATTTACGGTTCAGTTATTCTTCCACAATCAATTAAAACTGCTGTAATTGGACAAAAAACAGCTAACGAATTAATTGCTAATGGAATTAATCCTGATTATATAAGCAATAGCAACCTTTCCGAAACGTTTGCATTAGAATTAATAGAAAGTGTGATTGAAAAGAATTCAAATGCTTTGTTGCTTTTAGGAAATATCGCAAATACAACTATCGAAGACACATTGCTAAATCATGCATACGTTGAGCGTATAAATTGTTACAATACCGTTGCCACAATAAACGAATATCCAGAACTAATAAAAAAAGTTAAGAATAATAAATACGATTTAATTATATTTACAAGTTCATCATGTTTTATTAACTTCGTACAAATTTTAAATAAAAACAAAGTTCCAATTAATAATATAAAAGCTGCAAGTATTGGAAAATCAACTACAAAAACAATAAAAGAATTTGGAATTGAACCCTTAATTACAGCAAAACAATCGAACATTGAAGGATTAATAAACGAAATAAATATTTTTTTTAAACTTAAATTATAAAATTATGAATTATAAAGCTTCTTTTCCGCAAACCAGACTTCGCAGATTGCGTTATAGTCCGGTAGTTCGTAAAATGGTTACAGAATCATCAGTTTCTGTTGATGATTTAATAATGCCATTATTTGTTTGTCCTGGTACAAATGTTCAAAATCCAATTAAATCAATGCCTGGTAATTTTCAGCTTTCGGTTGATAATATAGTGAAAGAATGTAAAGTAATATATGATTTAGGAGTTAAATCAGTTTTACTTTTTGGAATTCCTGAACATAAAGATGATGATGGAACTGTTGCCTGTCAGCATGATGGAATTGTTCAAAAAGCTATCAGAGCCATTAAAAAAGAAATACCTGAGCTTTTTATTGTTGCCGATGTTTGCAATTGCGAATATACAGTTCATGGACACTGTGGAACAATTGTAAATAATGATGTTGATAACGATTTAACATTAGTAACACTTGCAAAACAATCAGTTTCGTTAGCCGAAGCTGGAGCCGACATGATTGCACCAAGCGATATGATGGATGGAAGAATTGGTGCTGTTCGTAAAGCTTTAGACGAAAATGGATTTGTAAAAATTCCAATAATGTCGTACGCAGCAAAATATGCATCTGGCTTTTATGGTCCATTTAGAGATGCAGCAGAAAGTGCACCTAAATTTGGCGACAGAGCATCGTATCAAATGAATCCTGCAAATAGCGATGAAGCAATGCGTGAAATTGCTTTAGATATTGAAGAAGGTGCTGATATTGTAATGGTAAAACCTGCAATGAGTTACTTAGATGTAGTTTACAGAGCAAAACAAATGTTTAAAATGCCTCTTGCTGTGTATAATGTTAGTGGCGAATTTTCGATGGTAAAAGCTGCTGCCGCAAACGGTTGGATTGACGAAAAACGTTTAATGATGGAAATTGTAACATCGTTCAAAAGAGCCGGTGCCGATATTATTATTACATACTTTGCAAAAGACATTGCTAAAATATTAAAAAAATAATTGAAAAATAAAGTAAACTAGTGGCACGGTTTCAAACCGTGCCACAGTTTACTAAAAGTTGTCAATGAATATTTGAAGGAAATCAATAATGAATTTTGAAAAAGACCACGTATATCACGTTTATAATCGAGGAAATAATCGGGATAAGATTTTTTATAATGACAAAAATTACATTTTCTTTTTAAAAAAAGTCCGTAAACATATATTCCCTTTATGTGAAATATTAGCATATTGTTTAATGCCAAACCATTTTCATTTTTTGATAGTTGCAAATGAAAAAACAACACAAAAAGTTATCAAAGCAAATCAAAAACGAAATATATTTAGTGAAGGTATTAGAATTATTTTAAGTGCATATTCTCAAGCAATTAATAAACAAGAGAAACGTGTTGGTTCTTTGTTTACTCAAAATACAAAAGCAAAGCTATTGGCTAATGTTTTACATCGTACAAACGAAATGGATTATGTTTTCAATTGTTTTCAATATATTCATCAAAATCCAATTTGTTCAGGATTAGTAAAAAAAATGGAAGATTGGACATATTCATCTTTTGTTGATTATTGTGGTTTTAGGAACGGTTCTTTATGCAACCAAAAATTAGCTTATGAAATAATCAATTTTGATAAAGAAAATTTTTATAGCCAATCGTATATCGCAATTGAAGAACCAAAATTTAAGAATATATGGTAAACATAATAACTGTGGCACGGTTTAAAACCGTGCCACAGTTCAAAATTAATTTAAAATGGTTACAGAAAAAAGCAAAACCGAATTTGAACGTGCATGTAAAGTAATTTCTGGTGGAGTAAATTCTCCTGTTCGTGCTTTTAAAAGTGTTAAAGGAACTCCACTATTTATAAAAAAAGCCCAAGGTTCAAAAGTTGAAGATATTGATGGTAACATTTTTATTGATTTTGTTGCCTCGTGGGGACCAATGATTTTAGGACATAGTCATCCAATTATTGTTAATGCAATTACCGAAGCTTTAAAACGCGGAACAAGTTACGGCGCACCTACAATTGTTGAAACCGAAATGGCAGAGCAAATTTGCAAAATGGTTCCATCTGTCGAAAAAGTTAGAATGGTAAATTCCGGAACCGAAGCTACTATGAGTGCAGTTCGTCTTGCAAGAGGATTTACAAAAAAAGATAAAATTATAAAATTTGCAGGTTGTTATCATGGACATGGCGACAGCTTTTTAATAAAAGCCGGTTCGGGTGCAATAACTTTGGGATTGCCCGACAGTCCCGGTGTTACCCAATCAATTGCTAAAGACACACTTACCGCAACTTATAACGATTTAGAATCAGTTGAAAAACTTTTTGTTGAATTTAAAGATTCAATTGCAGCAATAATTGTTGAACCGGTTGCAGGTAATATGGGAGTGGTAAAACCTGCTAAAGGATTTCTTGAAGGATTAAGAGAAATTACAAAAAAATATAATGCTCTTCTTATTTTTGATGAGGTTATAACTGGTTTCCGGCTTGCAAAAGGTGGAGCTCAGGAATATTACAATATAAATCCTGACTTAACAACATTAGGCAAAATTATTGGTGGCGGTTTACCTGTTGGTGCCTATGGCGGAAGAAAAGATTTAATGGATATGCTTGCACCGGTTGGTCCTGTATATCAAGCAGGAACTTTATCCGGCAATCCGCTTGCTATGAATGCCGGACTTGCTACATTAAAATATTTAGATACAACACCCGATTTTTACAAAAAACTTAACGATAAAGCTGCAAAAGTTGAAAATGCTTTTCTCGAAAATCTTAAAAAAGCAAATGTAAAAGGAGTTGTAAATAGAGTAGGTTCGATGATGACATTGTTTTTTAATGATTTAAGCAAACTCGAATCGTTCGAAAGCGTAATGACTTCTGATAAAGATAAATATGCTAAGTTTTTTCATTTATCATTAGAATCCGGAATTTATCTTGCACCATCACAATTCGAAAGTATGTTTATTTCCGAAGCACATTCCGAAGAAGATATAAATAATCTTATTTCAGCCAACTTAAAAGCTCTTCAAATGTTATAAATTAACAGAAACAACAAATTTCAAAACACAAATAACATTAGTAGCCAGTATTAATAATTTAACATTAACAATTAATCATTATTTTAAATGTCAATATTTTTAGATACAATAAAAGGAGTAAAATGCGAACGACCACCAGTTTGGTTTATGCGTCAGGCAGGAAGGGTGTTGCCATCTTATTTAAAACTTCGCGAAACTCATACTTTTAGTGAATTAATGCTTGAACCCGAACTTGCAGCGAAAGTTACTTTATTGCCTGTTTATGATTTGGGTGTTGATGCTGCAATTTTATTTTCCGATATTTTAGTTGTTCCTCAAGCCATGGGCTTAAAAGTAGAATTTACTGCTCAGGGTCCCCGCTTCGAAAAACCATTAAAAGAAATTGCTAATCCACTCGAAAACTTACATCCCGACACATCATTTTTTAATTATATATATGATGCAATAGACATAGTTAATAAAACAAAACCAGCCGATACTCCATTAATAGGTTTTTGTGGCGCTCCTTTAACTGTGCTTTGTTACATGATTCAAGGATTAAGCTCAAATCACGAATTTCCCGATGCAACAAAATTTATTTTTGAAAAGCCCGAACTAACTTCAAAATTAGTTGCTCTAATAGTTGAAGTATCTAAAGAATATGCAAAAAAACAAATTGAGCATGGAGTTCAAGTATTTCAACTTTTCGAAACACATGCTGGACTAATTCCATTTTCTGTTTACGAAAAAATATTCTTACCTGCTGTCGAAAAAATTGGTAAAACTGTTAAAGAAACAGGAACTCCTTTCTTTTATTTTCCAAAAGGAATTGGTAATGGAATTACAAAATTAAATAAAGATATTGCTGATGTTATAAGCATTGATTGGCAAAACGATATTTCAATTGTTCGCAAACAACTTGGAAATGAAGTTGGACTTCAGGGAAATTTAGACCCACGTTTTTTAATGTCAAATTTAGAAACTCTAAAAAAAGAGCTCGAAAATTACATTGAGTTTGGAAGTAAAGAAACAAAATGGATTTTTAATTTAGGGCACGGTGTTTTACCAAACACACCTTTTGAAAATGCAAAATTTGTTGTTGATTGGGTAAAATCAACTAATTGGAATAGAAAATAACAATTTACAATGGATAATAAAAAACAAATCATATTAAAATACAACCGTCCCGGACCAAGATATACAAGCTACCCGCCAGCAAATTTTTTTAAAAGCGAGTTCAAGAACAATAATTTTATTACTCAAATTGAAGAATCAAATAATGTTGGACAAAAAAATATTTCAATTTACATTCACATTCCTTTTTGCTCGCAACGTTGTCATTTTTGTGGTTGTAACACAACACTTTTTGAAAGCGAAAATTTAGTTTCAAAATATATTGATTGCTTAATTAAAGAAATACATTCGGTAGTTAAATATATAAACACAAAAGATAGAGAGGTTACTCAAATTCACTGGGGCGGTGGAACTCCAAACTCAATTCAACATAAACATATAGAAAGAGTTATGAATGAATTAAAAACTCTTTTTAAAATTAACAACAATGCCGAAATTGCAATTGAATGTAATCCTGCATATCTTGATTATAATGAAATTCAATTTTTAAAAAGTTCCGGTTTTAACAGAATAAGCATTGGAATTCAGGATTTTAATTATAAAATTTTAGACTGCGTAAATCGTTTACATTCAAAATTACCTCACAATGAGTTAATTAAAATGGTTCGTGAAGCTGGTTTTACAGGTGTAAACTACGATTTTATTTACGGACTACCAGGTCAAACTGTCGAAAGTTTTAACGAAACAATAAAACAAGCAATAGAATTATCGCCCGACCGGCTTGTTACTTTTTCGTATGCACATGTACCTTGGGCAACATTAAGCGCTCAAAAAAATCTCGAAGAATTAGGTTTACCAACACCCGAAGAAAAACTTTCGATGTTTTTAGCTTCAATGGAAATAATTGTTGAAAACGGTTATATTCAAATTGGTTTAGACCATTATGCAAAACCAACCGATGATTTATCTAAAGCATTAATAAATAAAAGATTACATCGCAATTTTCAAGGATATTGCACAAAAAAAACAACAGGACAGGTTTATGGATTTGGTTGTTCATCAATTTCACAATTGTGGGGCGGATTTAGTCAAAACGAAAAATCATTAAAAAAATATATAGAAAGAATTGAGGCAGATGGTTTAGCAGTTGAACGTGGTTATTCGCTTAACTTTAACGAACAGGTTTGCAAAGAAGTTATTGACGAAATAATGTGCAATGGTGTTTTAAATTTCTCGGAAATAGGCGAAAGTTTTTCAATTTCAGCCGAAAAAGTTAAAGAAATTGCATGCTTCAAAATCGAAAAGTTTCATGAATTTGTTGATGATGGATTGCTTACAATTACCGAAAACAACTTAATTGTTAGTAAATTAGGAATGTTAGTTGTAAGAAATATTGCAATGGCACTCGACCCACAATTAAACACCGAAGGCAATAAATATTCGAAAACAATTTGAAAAATTAATTATTAATGTTTAATTGTTAATGATTAATGCACTTGCATCAAAAATCGTAATTCCTAAATCATGAATAAAGAGATGAAAGGTATTTTACTTATAAACATGGGTGCTCCCGAATCGGAATGCGAAGTAAAATACTTTCTACGCTCAATGTTTTTAGATAAACATATTATTCCCGCTCCTTACTTTATTAGAAATTTATTATCACTTTATATTAGCAACACCCGTTACAAAAAATCGTGGGCACGATATGAGCAAATTGGTGGAACTCCCCTAAAAAGAAACACTTTAGAATTAGCTTACACTTTACAAAACAAAATAGGCGAAAACTATTTGGTTAAAGTTGCCTATTCATACTCAGAAACAACAATTAAGCAAGCAATTGATAATTTTGTAAAAAATGGAATCAATAACATTATTGCAATTCCACTTTACCCACAAGCTAGTATTACAACAACAGAAAGTGTTATCTACGATTTAAATAAATCAATTAACGAATACTCAAATCGTCATGCTGAACTTGATTCAGCATCTAATTCATCTCAAATGAAGATTCCGAAACAAGTTCGGAATGACGCAAAAATGGGTTTTATTGAATCTACTCACTTAAATATTATACCCGAATTTTATTCGAATCAATTATTTATTGATTATTGGAACGAACTAATAACAAATCACATTAAAACAAATAATTTATCGAAACCTTTTTTACTTTTTAGTGCACATTCTATTCCTCTTTCTTTCATTAAAAAAGGTGATACGTATCAAAAAGCAATTGAGGCATCGGCAAAATTAATTTCGCAATCATTAAGCTTAAACCATAAAGTATCTTACCAGTCGCAATTAAACGAAAAAACATGGCTCGGACCAAATACAGTAAATGTTTTAACAGATTTAAAAAACAAAGGTTACAAAGAAGTTGTTATAATTCCAATTAGTTTTGTTTGCGAAAATTTAGAAACAAAATACGATTTGGATTTACAAATAGTACCCCAATTTAATTCTAAAGATTTTAATGTTTCGAGAGTTGAGATACCTGCTGTTAATGAGAAATTTGTTGAGATGCTAATAAGCTTTTTACGACTTTGATAATTTTTAGACCGTACACATTTAATGATTTATATTTGCGACAAATTATACCAATTCTTAATTCAAAATAGTCCAATAGCTATTTTGAATGATAGAATAGCCTGTCCCGAATTTACTTCGGGAGTTAATGCCGATGACAATATGTTTAGTCCAACCTTTTTGGACTATTACATATTGCGTATCGGTATTAAATATAAAATTAACTTTACTTGTTCAATAAAATATTAATGAAAACGATAATAAATCTTTTTGAAGAAAGTGTAAAAAAATATGCTAATAATCCATATTTGCTCGAAAAAACTGATGATAAATATGTTGGAACAACCTACAAAGATGTTCGTGAAAAAGTTTATTTGTTTGCAGCGGGGTTAATTGCAATTGGTGTAAAAAAAGGCGATAGAATAGCTCTTTTATCTGAAGGAAGAAATGCTTGGGTTATTTCTGAATTAGGAATTTTATATGCCGGCGCAGTAAATGTTCCTCTTTCTGTAAAATTAGATGAATTATCAGAATTAAAGTTTAGAATAGAACATTCTGAAACAAAATTTATAATTGTTTCAAAAAATCATATTCATAAAATCCGTCAGTTGTTAAATCAATTCACAAATGTTGAAAAAATAATTGTTTTAGATGATATTAATTTAGAAAATGAAAAGGAAATTCATTTTTCTGAAATAAACATTATTGGAAATGAGTTGTTGCATAACAATAAAAAATTTTTCGATGATAGATGGCAAGCGGTACAAGAAAACGATTACGCTAATATTTGTTACACTTCGGGAACAACTGCCGACCCAAAAGGGATTATTTTATCGCATCGAAATTATACTGCAAATATAGAACAGGCTTGTTCTTTAATGAAAATTGAAGAATATTTTAAAACTTTGCTAATACTTCCTTGGGACCATTCTTTTGCTCATACTGCCGGTATCTACGCATTTATGGCTTATGGTGCAAGTATAGCATCAGTTCAGACAGGAAGCACACCAACCGAAACAATTAAAAATATTTCAATAAACATTAAAGAAATTAAACCTCATGTTTTAATGAGCGTACCTGCATTAGCTAAAAATTTTAGAAAAAATATTGAAAAAGGAATTCAAGCAAAAGGACCTAAAGTAGAAAAATTATTTAATAAAGCTTTAAAAGTTGCTTACGCTTATAATAGAGATGGTTGGAGCAAAGGGAAAGGATTTCAAATTTGGAATAAAATAATGTACAATATTTACGATAAGTTTATTTTTTCTAAAATTCGTGCAAATTTTGGTGGTAATTTACAGTTTTTTATTGGCGGGGGAGCATTGTTAGATATAGATTTGCAACATTTCTTTTATGCACTTAAAATTCCTATGTTTCAGGGATATGGATTATCGGAAGCATCACCAATAATTTCAGCTAACTCAATGAAAAAACATAAAATGGGAACATCAGGTTTTCTTGTTAAAAATCTTGAGCTAAAAATTTGCGACGAAAAAGGAAATTCTTTGCCTATTGGGCAAAAAGGTGAAATTGTAGTAAAAGGCGAAAATGTTATGATGGGTTATTGGAAAAACAAAAAAGCAACATCAGAAACTATAAAAAATGGCTGGCTTTTTACAGGCGATATCGGTTACTTAGATAACGATGGTTTCCTTTATGTATTAGGAAGATGCAAGAGTTTACTAATCTCTAACGATGGAGAAAAATATAGTCCCGAAGGTATTGAAGAAGCTCTTGTCGAAAATTCAAAATTTATTGCCCAGTGCATGCTTTATAATAATCAAAATCAATATACAGTTGTGCTAATTGTTCCTAACAAAGAACTTTTATTTACAGAATTACAAAAGAATGGATTAAGTATAACAAATAATGAAGGTCAATTATTTGCTATAAAGCTTATTCAAAATGAGTTAGATGAATATAAAGCAAGCAGGAAGTTTTCTGAACTGTTTCCTCAACGATGGCTTCCTGCAACGTTTGCAATTATAAATGAGCCATTTACCGAAGAAAACCATTTTCTTAATTCAACACTTAAAATGGTAAGGGGAAAAATAACAGAACATTATAAAAAAACAATTAAGTATTTATATACATCGGATGGGAAAAATATTTACAATTCTCAAAATAAGTTGCTTTAAATATTTTATAATTTTTCTTAACTCATGTTATGCAATATAAATTAATAGGATGCTGATTCCGACACTTAGGGACGAACAAACCGTTAAGAATTTTATTTATTGTTGTTATTATCAAGTTGCACCATTCTGCTCGTTGTTTTACTTATGTGGTGTTATAGCCTGACGGTTTATTTTATAAACGTACAAAATATTTTATTTACTACAAGCGGGACGCTTGCGGTAGCGGGGGTTTCATTGTTATTTAACCATTCGCTATCGAATTTGCGTAACATCACTCAATAACAAATAACTTATAAACTGATGTTACGCATCGGTATTAATCCCGAAGGGATTTGACAAGGGGGCATGCCCTAAGCTGTTAAAAATTCGAATTTTTCAAAAAAAAG
>JAVHRE010000160.1:0-4384 GCA_036171495.1 Bacteroidales bacterium | reverse complement strand
CAAATTAAATCCCTTCGGGATTAATATAAAAATGAAGTGAGAAATGTTAGTTAAAAAAAATAAATATTCACTAGTGTAAACGAACATCTGCATTAGAAACAAAACTGTTGAAAACTAATGTTGTTGCAGTATAATCAAGACATTGAGCTTGTGTAAAAAACAATAATCGTTATCAATATTAAAATTTATATCTTTGTGTGTTAAAACAAAATAAATACATACGATGAAAAATAAATTAAAATATTTTGCATATATACTGATTTTAATGGCAGTTTGTTCATGTGTACCAGTTCACAAATTGAACGACTTAAAAGACAAAAAAAACAAATGTGACAAAGAACGCGATGCTTTAAAAAGCGAAAATGATAGTTTGAAGACCAAATTCAATGAAATGTCCGCTGAAATAGCGAAATTGAAAAAAGTAATCACTCCACTCATAGATGACACTTTATTAAGGGGAAAGGCATATCGTACACTAACCCAGCAAAACAACCAGATTCAAGGACAATATGAGCTATTGTATAAAAATTTTGAAAGGCTGAAAAAAGAATATGAAGATCAGGAAAAAAGAATTTCCGGAAAATTAAGCAATACTACTGATGATCTGTTAAAGCGGGAAGATGATCTAAAAAAAATGGAAGCCTCGCTGCAAGAGCAAAAAAACAAATTAGATGCAATCAAAAGAGATTTAGACAATAAAGATTTAGAATTAAAAACAAAAGACTTTGATTTAAAAAAACAGAACACTTTACTTGAAGATAAAAATAAAAAATTAGCAGAATTACAAGGCATTTTAAACCGTAAGGACTCTGTTGTGAAAGCACTAAAAGACAAGGTTTCCAATGCACTTACAGGCTTTGCAAATGATGGTTTATCCGTTTCGGTAAAAAACGGAAAAGTATATGTTTCACTTGATGAAAAACTTTTATTTAAACCGGCAAAATGGGATGTTGATCCAAAGGGAAAAGAAGCATTAAAAAAACTCGCAAAAGTGTTAGAGCAAAATGCTGATATCAATGTAAATATCGAAGGTCATACCGACAATATTCCATATAAAGGTCAGACTGGAATTGAAGACAATTGGGACTTAAGTGCAAAAAGAGCAACCTCAATAATTAAAATAATTTTAAAAGAAGGCACTAACATTGATGCACGGAGACTGAGTGCTTCCGGCAGGGCAGAATATGCGCCAATTGATTATGCAAACACACCCGATGCACGTCAGAAAAACAGACGAACTGAAATCATTCTTACACCAAAGCTTGATGAACTGTTCAAGATTCTTGAATAATCCATTTTGAAAATATACTTCAGCGATAGCAAAAATTTTATTAGCAAACTCACTGCTAACAAAGTTATCAACTATCTAAAACTTTGGTTTAGCTATCATATCACGGTTATTACCGGAAAATATTTTCACAGTGGACTGCCATTCAGTTTGGCTTTAGAACTTACCAATCATTGCAATTTATTTTGTCCCGGATGCCCGGTTGGCTTAGGTACACTAAAGCGTAGCAAAGGGGATATGGAAATCGAACCATTCAAAAAAATAATTGACGGATCAGCCTCACATCTAGCTTATTTAATGCTTAATTTTCAAGGCGAACCTTACCTTAATAAAAATGTGTTTGATATAATTTCTTATGCCTATAAGAAAAACATGTACACATCTATATCAACCAATGCACAACTAATAACTGATGAATATGCAGAAAAAACTGTAGAATCTGGTCTGGACAGAATTATTATTTCCATTGATGGAACAACGCAAGAAGTATATGAAAAATACCGTAAAGGCGGAAGTCTAAATAAAGTTATTGATGCTACTAAAAGCCTTGTAAAATGGAAAAAGCAATTAAAATCATCAACACCATTTATTATTCATCAATTTTTAATTACCAGAGAAAACGAACACCAACTTGCAGAAATATTTTCCCTTTCAAAACAAACCAGAGCAGATAAAACTGAAATTAAAACAGTTCAAATTACAGATTTCAAAACACAAAATTATTTATTACCAAAAAACAAGTCATATTCCAGATATAAAAAAGACACATATGATTCATATACCCTTAAAAAAAAAATTAAAAATAAATGTTTTCGCTCCTGGAGTTCTGCTGTAGTAACATGGAATGGCATGGTTGTTTCATGCTGTTTCGACAAAGATGCAGAACACATTATAGGAGATATTTCAAAAAACACTTTAGCTGAAATTTTTAAAGGAAAAATATCCAGTAATTTCAGAAAAAATATTTTAATCAAAAGAGGAAATATTCAAATTTGCACGAATTGCACAGAGTGATAAAAACACTACGATTAAAATCTCAAAATGAAGAATAAAACATATTTAATCCTTTTCGTATTCTTAATAATCGACTTAGCATATTCCTTTTATCAACATTATCATATGCCACTGGATGGTGATATGTCTGAAATAATTTTGACAACACAAAATTCAGGCTACTACGAAGTTTTACACGATCCGTTTGGATTAAATGTTCTGTTGAATAATAAAATATATGCAAATCCAAATAGATTTTTTGCACATTGGACTACATCTGAATATTTTTTAAATATGCCTTTTCTATTGCAAAATTTTGTTTCACCTATTGAAAGCATCTATTTATCTTGTGCCATTGCTAAAACATTTATTCAAATTTTAATACTTTACTTGTTATCCGTATATATATCAAACACAAAGAATATATTTAAAAAAGATTTTTTAATAGCAGCCGTATTAATAACACCATTATTTCAAACATCAGGTTATGGCAGATTTATAGGAATTATCGATCAATCCATGATTTACACTATATTTTACGCCTTGCCACTTGGCTTGCTATTAATTTTTTTCCGTCCATTTTACAACAACCTCGATTATAACAATGCACCAAATATTCATTTTGTAATAAAAATATTATTGATTTTTTTATCTGTTTTTTTAACATTGAATGGACCATTGGTACCAGGGGTCATCTTAATTATTTGCATGTTGATATTTTTTAATATTTGGTCGAAAAACTACAGGCAACAAAATCACATCAAACAATTTTTTAAAAAGATTTTATTATCCATCAAAGCACCTTCAAATTTCGCAACATTTTGTTTCGTTGCGATAAGTATATTAAGCTTATATTCCTTATATATTGGGCATAACAATTCGTTAAATTTTACAGATTTAATTCCATTATCCGAACGCTATACAAGACTACCTGCGGGCATATATTATTTACTTACACAAAAGCTTGGTTACACATTATTTCTATTAATGATAGCAATAAATATAACCATTATTAAAAAAAATTATCCATCAGTTGAAGGCAAAAAAATATTACATTTCATCAAATGGATTGGTGTATTTTCAATTCTATATATCTTGCTTTTACCTTTAGGTGGGTTTAGAATTTATAGAAGCAACATAATCCGATATGATACCATCATGCCAGTAACAATTGCCCTCATATTTGTATATGGAATAACATCTTTTTATTTAATCAAAATGGTCTCCGTAAAGTATAAAAAAATATACCTTTTAGGCTTGATTGTTTTTCTATCAGTATTCACATGTGCCGACAAATTAGAAACAAAAAATTTCACTTGTGAAAAGCAAGCATTGGAGACATTGGCACAATCGCACGAAAAAATTGTGGCACTTAATTGTGATTGTCCAATAATGGACTGGCGCAAAATTTATGATTCTAAACTATCAACATTAAACGCAGAATTATTTTACTACTGGAATATCACAAAAGACAAGAAATTATATTTTTATAAAAAATAAACAGTTGCTTAAAACCAAGCAACAACAACAAAACATGAATATTTAAAAGCTAACAGATGATAAAAATATCTCACACATATCTTCTTCTCGGCAGCAACCTTGGCAACAAAAAACAAAATCTTGACAAAGCCAAAATAAAAATACTCACACAAATTGGAGAAATTATTTCAGAATCTAAAATATATAAATCAGCAGCATGGGGCTATGAGAGTAGTTCTGGATTTTTAAATCAGGTAATTCTAGTTAAAACCAATTTAGAACCAATCAACATTTTAAAACAAATCCACCTCATTGAGTCGTCACTTGGCAGAGTTCGGTCAATAGAAGGCTACACCGACAGAACAATTGATATAGATATTTTATTTCACAATTCAGAAATTATAAAAATTACTGATTTAGAAATTCCTCATAAAAATCTACATAAAAGAAAATTCACCCTTGTTCCACTGGCAGAAATAGCAGCCAATTTTACTCATCCTATCCTACAAAGAACAATTGCAGACTTACTTTTAGAATGCGGTGACACTTCAATGATTGAAAAATTATAAATTAACATTTCTCACTTGCAATAGTATCGTAAACACTGACCCGAAGGGTCAAATA
>JAVHRE010000159.1:0-4392 GCA_036171495.1 Bacteroidales bacterium | reverse complement strand
TAATAATTAAATTAAGGGAATGATTATATTTTTTCAGCCTTTGTTGGAGTTTTCTCCAACAAAGAATTTAGGACAATATAATCATGTTGGAGATAACTCCAACATGGGCAAACATATATAGCTGATAATGTAATACTAACTAAAATATAAACAGATGAAAAACATATTATTTTGCATAACAATATTACTAATATTTAATATCCGATTATATTCGCAAAATAAAGTAGTTGACCAAGTAATTGCTGTAGTTGGTAAAAATTGCGTTTTAAAAAGCGAAATTGAAAGTCAGTTTGCTCAATTAGAATCAAAAAGCGATTACAAAGGGATTGATTTAAAGTGCGATATTTTAGAAGAACTCTTATATCAAAGTTTACTTTTACATCAAGCCGAATTAGACAGTGTTGAAGTTACCGATAAAGAAGTTGATGCCCAACTCGACCGAAGAATAAAATATTTTGTTTCGCAAGTTGGTTCCGAAAAAAAATTAGAGGAATATTTTAATAAATCAATTTTAGAAATTAAAACTGACCTTCGCGAATCCCTGAAAAAACAGATGGTATCAGATAAAATGCAGGATAAACTTACAGGTAGTTTAAAAATTACACCTTCCGAAGTTCGTCAATTTTTTAAAAATATGCCTGCCGATAGTATTCCTACTATTAGCGAAGAAGTTGAATACGAGCAAATTGTATTATATCCAATAATAACAGAAAAAGAAAAACTTGCCGTAAAAGAAAAACTTAACGGACTTCGCGACCGTATATTAAAAGGTGATAAATTTAGCACTTTAGCCGTTTTATATAGCGAAGACCCCGGAAGTTCTACCAAAGGAGGCGAACTCGGATTTGTTGGACGAGCCGACCTTGTACCTGAATTTGCAGCAGTTGCATTTAAACTTAAAGATGGCGAAGTCTCTAAAATTGTAGAAACAGAATACGGTTATCATATAATTCAATTAATTGAACGTCGTGGCGAACAAATAAATATAAGGCATATTTTAATTACACCACAAGTTGACCCTACCTCAGCAGTTAAATCAAGAAACAGATTAGATAGCATTGCAAACGCTGTTATAACAGATTCAATGAAATTTAACAAAGCTGCCGAAAAATATAGTCAGGATATTGAAACACGCTCTAACGGCGGACTTGCTGTTAATCCATATACAAATAATAGTCACTTTACCGTTGACCAACTCGACCCTGTAACATCATTCTGGCTCAAAAAACTTAAAACTAATAATATTAGCTCATCATTTGAATTTACCGACGATAAAGGAAAAAAATGTTATAAAATTATTAAACTAAAAGCACGCTATCCTTCGCACAAAGCAAGCCTTAGCGATGATTATCAAAAAATTCAGGAAATTGCACTTGCTAACAAAAAACAAGATATTATGAAAGGATGGATTGAAAAGGAACAAAAAATTACTTACATTCACATTGATGATTCATATTTGAATTGCAGTTTTAAATACAAAGGATGGATAAAATAATTTGAAGTAAGAAGTGAAAAGTGAAAAGTAAGAAGTTGATTTGAAAGCTCCGCAGGAGTGAAATCTTTGTAGAAAAAAGAAAACCATAAAATCGAAGTGCCGTAGGTACGACTAAAATAAATGAATATATAAAATTAATATGACGAATTTTTCAAACGATGTTGAAGCTATAAAAAGCCTTAGACTTGCTCACGAAAGTCTATCAAACGAAATAAAAAAAGTAATTATTGGGCAAGACCAAGTTGTAAAAGAAGTTCTTATAACAATATTCAGTCGTGGACATTGCTTACTAATTGGAGTACCAGGTTTAGCAAAAACATTATTAGTTACAACAATTGCTAAATCGTTGGGGCTTAAATTTAAACGAATTCAGTTTACACCCGATTTAATGCCATCTGATATTATTGGAACTGAAATATTAGACGAAAACCGTCAATTTAAATTTATTAAAGGACCACTATTTGCAAATTTCATTCTTGCCGATGAAATTAACCGCACACCACCAAAAACTCAAGCCGCCTTATTAGAAGCAATGCAAGAACGTTCTGTAACAACTGCCGGACAAAACTTTGTACTCGAAGAACCGTTCTTTGTATTAGCTACACAAAATCCAATAGAACAAGAAGGTACATACCCTTTGCCCGAAGCTCAATTAGACCGTTTTATGTTTAACACTTTACTTGATTATCCTGAATTTGATGACGAAATTAATATTGTTCGTTCTACAACTTCAGAAATAACAATAGAACCGGAAAATATTCTTACTGCAAAAGAGATTATTTATTATCAAGAACTAATTAGAAAAGTTCCCGTAAACGATAATGTGTTAAAATATGCAGTAAATCTTTCAACTGCAACACGTCCCGGAAGAGAAAAATCGCATGAACTTGCTAATAAATATATTGACTGGGGAGCTGGTCCACGTGCATCTCAATTTTTAATAATTGCAGCTAAAACGCTTTCGGTAATTAATGGTAAGTTTTCGCCAGATATCGAAGACGTTAAAGCAATTGCACACCCTGTATTAAGACATCGAATTACAAAGAACTACAAAGCCGAAGCAGAAGCTATAACAATTGACAATATTATTGATGAACTATTAAAAAGTGAGAAGTGAGAAGTTAAAAAATAAAAAGTTTAAAAAAAGTTTTATGTTCGTTATTCTCCCGCTTAGGCGGGACACAAATCATCTTTTTGCAAACAACGAACGATGAACAATAAACAATAAACAATTTAACAATTTGACCATTATTTTATATAGTAAGAAAAAACAGATTGTAAACTAAACAATGAAAAATGCAAAGTTTTTTAATTTATTTTTTATTTTATTATTTATTAACACCCTACGTGCTCAGGAAGTAAAAAAGATTGAGCTACTTAATGCCAACTTAATTGACTACGACGAAAAATTGCTTGGAAAAGAAATCAAACGATTAACCGGAAATGTTTCTTTTAAGCACGACAACGCAATTTTAAATTGCGATAGCGCTTATTTTAATTCTATTAAAAATAATATTGTTATGTACGGACACGTTCATATAAACATGGGCGACACAATAAATTTGTGGGGCGATTACATTAGGTATTTTGGAAATACTAAAATTGCTCAAGTAAGAAACAATGTCAAACTTACCAACAAAACTGCCGTTCTTACTACCGATTCGATGAATTACGACAGAAACCAGAATATTGGTTATTATTTTAACTGGGGAAAAATTAAAGATGGAAAAAATTCCCTTGTAAGTGAATGGGGATACTATTTCTCTATGCTAAAAGATTTTGTCGCTGTAAAAAGTGTTATATTAACAAATCCCGATTATCACATGTATTCCGATTCGCTAAGGTATAACATTGAAACAGAGAAATCTTCGTTTTATGGACCATCTAAAATTGTAGGCGATTCAAATTTAATTTATTGCGAAAATGGATGGTATAACACAAAAACTGAAATAAGCCAGTTTAACAAACATGCTTATATGCAAAGCAAAGCACAAACAATAAAAGGCGACAGTTTGTATTACGATAGAAATAAAAAGTTTGGCAAAGCCTATAAAAATGTTGAAATTATTGACACTACTAATAATATTATTCTTTTGGGAAACTATGGTTATTATTACGAAAATCCAGAACAAACCATGTTAACCGACAGTGCAGTATTTATAAATTACAGCAATTCCGATACTTTGTTCCTTCATTCCGATACGCTAAGGTCTAATGTTATTAAAGATAGCATTGGCGAATACAAACTTGTAAAAGCATACTATAAAGTAAAGCTTTTTAAAAGTGATATACAGGGAAGTTGCGACTCGCTTACATATTCATTCCGCGATTCGACAATTAAATTTTTCAGAAAGCCGATATTATGGTCTGACATTCATCAACTTACAGCCGACTTAATCGAAATTCATACCAAAAATGGTGAAGCCAATTATATAGTTTTAAGTAATGCAGCATTTGTAATTTCACAGGAAGATACCGTTCGTTTTAATCAGGTAAAAGGTAAAAACATGATTGGATATATTAAAAACAAAGAACTTGACCATATTGAAGTAGATGGAAATGGAGAATCTGTTTATTTTCCAAAAGATAAAAACGAGCTAATAGGTGCAAACAAAGCCGAAAGCAGTAAAATGACCATTTATTTAGATAAAGGTAAAGTTTCAAAAATATTATTTTTAACAAAACCAACTGCAGTGCTTCATCCCATTGAAGAACTACCTGCTAAAGATTTATTATTATTAAACTTTCATTGGTTTAAAAATATGCGACCAATGAGCAAATTTGACATTTTTCAGGAAGAAATGATTAAATAATCAGTCTTATTATGAAAAATAAACTTAATAATCTTAAGGGGACTTCTAAAAACACCAAAATCGTCACGCTGTCCCGCTTAAGGC
>JAVHRE010000158.1:0-4410 GCA_036171495.1 Bacteroidales bacterium | reverse complement strand
ATTGCAATTCGGGTTGGAAAATGACACCAAACGATGCCAATAAATGGATGGAAGAGAATATGTTTCCATTTTACCCGCTTGGTGATATTAAAGTTCCAAATAAAGATTAAGGATATTAAAACAATAAACATAGAAATAAATAGTAAAAACAGAAAAACAATAGTCATTCAATAGTCACTCAATAGTCATTCAATTGTTTGACAATGTATGACAACTGTATGACAATAAACATAGAACATTTTTGAACTTTTCTGAACAATAAACGGTATTAAGGTATAGGGTATAAGGTATAAAGGTAGAACGGGAACGTGAAACAATAAACGTAGAACAATGAACTTTTTTAAACAATTAATTATATGACAGAAGAAATTATTATAGCCGGATTTGGAGGTCAAGGTGTGCTTTCGATGGGTAAAATTCTTGCTTATTCAGGAATTATGCAAAATAAGGAAGTTAGCTGGATGCCTTCTTATGGTCCCGAAATGCGTGGTGGTACAGCTAATGTAACTGTAATATTAAGCGACGAAAGAATAAGTTCGCCAATAGTTAGTGATTTTGATACTGCAATTATTTTGAATCAGCAATCAATGGATAAATTCGAGGGCAGTGTTAAAAAAGGTGGAGTTCTTATTTACGACCCTAATGGAATAACACGCCACCCTTCGCGAAAAGATATTACAATTTATGCAGTAGAAGCAACCGACGAAGCTAATAAAATGGGCAATACTAAAATTTTTAATATGATAGTATTAGGTGGTTACCTAAAAATAAAACCCGTTGTAGCTATTGATAATGTAATAAAAGGATTAGAAAAATCATTGCCAAAACGACATCACAATTTAATTCCTGAGAATAAATCAGGCATTTTAAAAGGTATGGAAATTGTAAAACAAAAATAATGAAAGCTGCTTCGGCAGCTTTTTTTTATTTCAACACCTTCAAAAAAAATAAAATAATTTTTGCAAATTTGCAAAATGAATTACAGCGAAATATACTCGTTTTCGGGGTTTATACTTTTTGTTTTAATAATTCTTTTTGTTGATTTAGGTGTTTTTAGCAGAAAAAGCCATATCGTTTCGTTTCGCGAAGCAACAATCTGGAGTATTATTTGGATTGGATTTGCATTAGCATTTTATTTGTTTATAAGATACTATGGTTCATTTATTCATGGCATTAATAATTTTGATGAACTAAAACAAATTGTAAAACAAAACTCACACCCAATTATTTTATCAAATAATTTTACAGACAGCCTTGCTATTTATAACAAAAATTTATCGCTCGAATATATTACCGGTTATCTTATAGAATATGCTTTATCTATTGATAATGTTTTTGTTATGATAATGCTCTTTTATTCGTTTAATGTTAAAGAAAAACTTTATAAAAGAGTTTTATTTTGGGGTATTTTAGGAGCAATAATTATGAGGTTTTTGTTTATCTTTTTAAGTTCAGCTTTAATTCATAAGTTCGAATGGACTTTATATATTTTTGGCGGGTTGCTTCTATTTACGTCAGTTAAAATGTTTTTAAACCGTAACAAAGATGAAAAGATTGATGCTCAAAATCATCCGGTTGTAAAATTTGCTTCAAAATACTTTAAGGTTTTTCCAAAATTTGTTGGACAAAACTTTTTTATTATAAGAAAATCAAGGTTTATAATGACTCCTTTGTTTCTTGTACTTTTAGTTATTGAATTTTCAGATATTATTTTTGCTGTAGATTCTGTACCAGCTATTTTCTCAATAACAAAAGACCCATATATAGTTTTCTTCTCTAATATTTTTGCAATTTTAGGATTACGTTCATTGTTCTTTCTTGTTGTGCACGTTATTAATTTATTTCATTATTTAAAAACCGGATTATCAGTTTTATTAGCATTTATTGGTGCGAAAATGTTTTTGCACATTTGGTTAACAAGCATAGGATTTACAACAGCTCATTCATTGTATGTTGTTTTGGGAATATTAATTATTAGCATTTTGGCTTCTATTGTTTTTCCTCCAAAAAAGAAATTGATTTGAAATTAGAAGAAGAAACTTTTCGAAAGTTAACAGCAATGGAGTTTAATCAAACTTTCGGACAGTTTCGAAAGTTAAGTAAAAATTGAATATTTAATTTCATTACTTAAAGGTGGGTTCTGAAAATTCATTTTTTTGAATATAGCAAACAGTGGCACGGTTTAAAACCGTGCCACTGTTTGCAATCTGAAACTTGTGAGCCCTTCGGCAGAGTTTATCCTGAGCCATTCGTCAAGCTCATGGCAAGCTAAAGCCGAAGGGCTCATGATAAACTTAGCCGAACTATCGGTGTTCCCCCGCTGTAATGCGGGGCAGGCTTTGTTCTTAAATTATTTTTTTAAATTATTAGAACTCCCCTAAAGTAAAACATTACAATTTATTACCTTTGTAATATGAACTTTGTAATTTACATTATTTTTCGATTGTTTGTATTAATTTTTGCAATTACTCCATTTTCAGTTATTTATGCCTTCTCTTCGGTATTAGCTTTTATAATAGGAAAAATATTTGAGTATAGACATTCAGTAATTTACAAAAATTTGACAAATGCTTTTCCAAATAAAACAGAGAAAGAAAAAAAGAAAATAATAAGGAAAGTTTATTTAAATATTTCCGATTTAATTGTTGAGTCGCTAAAAAGTTTTACAATGACAAAAAAACAAATTCAAAAACGCGAAGTTGTTTTAAATCCCGAATTTCTTGATTCTTATTTCAACAGTAATCATGGAGTAATTGGCGTTTCGGGACATTATGCAAATTGGGAATGGGCAGCACTTACTTCGGGTTTTTATTTAAAACACTGTCCAGTTGGATTTTATAAACCATTGTCTAATAAATATATCGACAAGTATTTAAAAAATAATAGGAGTAGGTTTGGAATGCATCTTTGTTCAATTTATGTAACAGCAATGTCTTTTGAGAGTTATAAAAATAAAAACGCATTTTTTGCAATGGTTGGCGACCAAAGCCCTTCAAATGTATCAAAAGCATACTGGATTAAATTTTTAAATCAGGAAACAGCGTGCCTTCATGGTCCTGAAAAATATGCTAAAAAATTCAATCTTCCAATAGTTTTTATTGATATTCAAAGGGTTAAAAGGGGGTATTATACTGTTGAACTTTCTAAAATAGTTGACGAACCACTTAATGCACCTGATGGTGAAATAACTAAACTTTATATGCAAAAACTTGAAAAAGTAATAATTAATAAACCCGAGGATTGGCTTTGGTCGCACCGAAGATGGAAAATAAAACCGAAACAATAAAAAGTGAGAAGTAAAAAGTGAGAAGTGAAAACGATGAAATAAATAGAAATTGATAGAAATAGATTGAAATTAATAGCTCGAAATAATTGCTAAATGGTTAAATTGTTAAATGTTCACAGCTTAACAACGAAGCAATATAACAATTTAGCAATATAACAATTTAGCCATTTGTTAAATGGTTAAATGTCCCCCTTTTTGAAGGGGGTAGGGGGATGTGGGGTAGGGAGATGAGAATAATGAAACAATGAACTTTTTGAACAATGAACATAGAACAATGAACATTTTTAAACAATGAACGATAAACAATATTAAAACATGTCAAATAAACCATTAGCAGAGCGAATGCGACCAACCGATTTCGATTCATATATTGGTCAGCAACATTTAATTGGAAAAAATGCTGTTTTAAGAAAAATGGTTGAAAGCGGCAACCTGCAATCAATGCTTTTGTGGGGACCTCCAGGAGTTGGTAAAACTACGCTTGCAAATATTATTTCAAATAAATTGAATCGTCCTTTTTTTAGTTTGAGCGCAGTAAATTCAGGAGTTAAAGATGTTCGCGAAATTATAGAAAAAGCAAAATCGAAACATTTTTTTGATAGTCCTTCTCCTATTTTGTTTATTGATGAAATTCACCGTTTTAGCAAATCGCAGCAAGATTCGTTACTTGGTGCAGTTGAAAAAGGAACAGTTGTACTTATTGGTGCAACAACCGAAAATCCTTCATTTGAAGTAATTACACCACTTTTATCGCGTTGCCAGATTTACATATTAAAATCGCTTGACGAAAACAATTTGTTAGAACTTGCAAATAAAGCAATTGGAGCAGATATTGAATTAAAAAAATTAAAAATAAAAATTGAAGAAACTGAAGCTTTATTAAGATTTTCGGGTGGTGATGCACGTAAATTATTAAATATTATCGAATTAGTTACAAATTCATTTCCAAATAAAGAAATAACAATTAACAATAAAAATGTAGTTGATGTACTTCAGCAAAATATTGCTGCTTATGACAAAAATGGCGAGCAGCATTACGATATTATTTCTGCATTTATAAAGTCAATTCGTGGCAGTGACCCCAATGCTGCAGTTTATTACCTTGCCCGTATGCTTGCAGGCGG
>JAVHRE010000157.1:0-4431 GCA_036171495.1 Bacteroidales bacterium | reverse complement strand
GTGAATCTGTGGCTATTTTAAAGTTAATTTAGTGGCTGAGTAGTTACAAATTTTTAAATTATTTCAATATTGAATTTGCAAATTCTTAAAAAAGAGTGTAGGTTTGTTCGTTTATTTTAGAAAATATAAATTATGAGTGAATTAATATTAAAAGCATTAATGCGGTTGTTTGCAATTATTGCAGACGTTGAAATAGGCGAAAACGGTGAAATTTTAAACCCCGGAAGAGTAATTGTTGCTTCATATTTAAAACAGCAGCTTAATCAGGAATTAGTTGACGAGTATCTTGGATTGTTTGACCAATATATTGCTAAACATCATAATAAAAAAGGCAAAAAAAGATTATCGGCAAATAGCGTTAAAGCTCTTGCAATTTGTTCGCAGGTTAACGACGAGCTTCGTCAGGAACAAAAAATGCTTGTGCTTTTAAAACTTTTTGAATTTATTAATTACGATAATCAAGTTACTGAATATGAATTGGAATTTGTTAAAACCGTTGCCGATACTTTTAATATAAATCAACTCGAATACGAAAACTGCAAAGCATTAGTTCTCGAAGAACCCTCTCAAATTCCATATAAACAACATTTACTTTTAATTGATAACAATACGAATATTGTCGAAAATGAAGTAAAGCATATTTATAATGAACATATAACCGGGCAGTTAGTAATAATGCACATCGAAAGCACTAATATGTATGCTTTTGGTTATATTGGCGATGAATCTTTTTATTTAAACAGTCAGATAATTAGTCCTAAACGTGTTTATATTCTTGTAAAAGGTTCATCAATCAGAAGTCGAAAAACCAGTCCAATATATTATAGCGACATTGTTGGTGCGTTTCTTAGCCAATCGAAGTCTGAAAAAATTATTTTTACTGCAAATAATGTAGAGTTTAGATTTAAAAATTCCGATAACGGACTGCATTTTTTCAATTTTAGCGAAGAAACCGGGCAATTAATTGGGGTAATGGGAGGTAGTGGTGCCGGAAAATCGACATTGTTAAATATTTTAAATGGAAATATTCAGCCTCAAATTGGCGAAGTTCTTATAAATGGTCATAATATTTATACCGAAAAAGAAGTAATTAAAGGAGTTGTTGGTTTTGTTCCGCAAGATGACCTTTTGATTGAAGAACTTACTGTTTATCAAAACCTTTATTATAATTCTAAATTGTGCTTTAGTGAATATACAGAACAGCAAATAGACGATGCTGTTAATAAAGTTTTGCAAGATTTGGATTTATTTGAAATCAGAAACTTAAAAGTTGGCGGACCATTAAATAAATTTATAAGCGGTGGGCAGCGTAAGCGTTTGAATATTGCTCTTGAGTTAATTCGTGAACCTGATGTAATGTTTGTTGATGAACCAACTTCGGGATTGTCTTCGATGGACTCGGAAATGGTAATGGATTTATTAAAAGAAATTACTTTAAAAGGAAAGCTTGCAATAATTAATATTCACCAGCCGTCATCAGATATTTTTAAATTATTTGATAAAATATTGATATTAGATAAAGGCGGATACCCGATATATTTCGGTAATCCTACCGAATCAATTGTTTACTTTAAAAAAGCTACTAACCACATAAATGCCAACGAAAGCGAATGTAACACATGCGGTAATGTAAATCCGGAGCAGGTTCTGCAAATTGTTGAATCGAAAGTAGTTGATGAGTACGGAAAACTTACTAAAAATAGAAAAATATCACCAAAGGAATGGAATAAACATTATGCAGACAATATAGATGCTGACTTTAAAGCAAAACCTTTTTCGACTAAAATCCCGAAAAATAATTTCAAAATACCGAGTAAAATAAATCAGTTTAGAATTTTTACAATAAGAGACGTATTAGCAAAATTAACAAACCGTCAATATATTTTATTAAACTTTTTTGAAGCTCCATTGCTTGCATTTATACTTGGATATTTTACCAAATATGTTGCAGGAGAAAGATATTTATTTAGCGAAAACGAAAATTTATATGCATACTTGTTTATGGCAATTGTAGTTTCACTATTTTTGGGATTAACAGTTAGTGCAGAAGAAATTATTCGCGACCGAAAAATTTTACAACGTGAACGCTTTTTAAGTTTAAGCCGGTTTAGTTATATAAACTCTAAAGTAATGATAATGTTTGTGCTATCGGCAATTCAAATGTTTTCTTTCGTATTAATTGGAAATTATATTCTTGGTATCAAGGGACTTACAATAAATTATTTTTTAGTTCTTTATAGTACATCTTGCTTTGCAAATATGCTTGGATTAAATATTTCGTCGGCATTAAATTCGGTTGTAACAATTTACATATTAATACCATTTATACTTGTTCCACAACTTTTATTAAGCGGTGTTATTGTTAAATTTGACAAATTACACAAAACATTTGCTTCGCATAAATATGTGCCATTTGTTGGCGATTTAATGACATCCCGTTGGGCATTTGAAGCACTTGCAGTTACACAATTTAAAGATAATGAATGGGAGAAAAACTTTTTTGATATAGAACGAAGAAAAAGCTATGCCGAATTTAGATTCAATTATTTGATTCCTGAATTAATCAATAAACTTGATGGTTGCGACAGATATTTAACTCAACCTACTCAAGAAGTTGATATGAATAAAAATTTGTTAATACTTCATAACGAAATAGAGCTTTTGGAAAGAAGTTTTTCGAAAAAAACATTTAATAAAATTGCACAGTTAAATAAAAAGAACTTTAATTCTGAAATTTCAGGAAATACACGTAATTACCTTGAAACAAAGAAAAAATATTTTCTAAAAAAGTATAACGAAACTACCGTTGAAGATGATAAAAAGTTTAACGAAATTTCAAAAAAATATAAAGGTAAAGATGAATTAATTGCTTTAAAAGAAGATTATTTTAATATTAGTTTGTCAGAGCTATTAACAAACAAAAATAGTTTTCAAACTCTATACGAAACTGACAACCGTTTAATTCAAATGACAAAACCTATTTTTAAAGACCCTGAATCGAATTACGGGCGTGCTCATTTTTATGCACCATATAAATATTTGTTTGGTAAAAAAATTGATACGCTTTGGTTTAATATCGGATTTATTTGGTTTACTGTATTGTTTTTATACATTGCTTTATTATTTGATTGGCTAAAAAAATTACTGAATGTTGGCGATAAAATTAACTTTGGACGTAAAAAAGAAAAGGATTAATAAATAAAAGAATTTAGAAAAACAATAGTCACTCAATTGTCATTCAATAGTCATACAATAGTCATTCAATCGCAATACAAACAACTGAATTACAATTGTGTGACAATGAATTACAACTGTTTTACAATGAAACAATGAACTTTTATAAACTTTTTTGAACATAGAACGATGAACAATAATTTATGACTATTAGCGGATTTACAATGGTGCGAAATGCCACCCGCTTTTATTTTCCTATAAAAGAATCTATTTTAAGCATTTTACCTATTGTTGATGAGTTTGTTGTAGCTTTGGGTAAAGGTTCTGATGATGATAAAACTGAAGAGGAAATTTTGTCAATTAATTCTCCTAAAATTAAAATTATACATCGAATTTGGGACGAAAAAAGATTTGCAGATGGAGCAATTTTTAAAGATGAAACAAACGCTGCTTTGAGTTATTGCAAAGGCGACTGGTGTTTTTATTTACAAGCCGATGAAGTAATTCATGAAAATGCTCTCCCAATAATTAAAGAATATTGCACAAAATATTTGAATAATACAGAAGTAGAAGGGTTCCTTTTTAAATATTTCCATTTTTGGGGCGATTATCAACATCATTTGCCATTTCACGGATGGTGCAGAAATGAAATTAGAATTATCAGAAATAACCGTAATATTGTTTCATATAAAGATGCAATTTCTTTCAGAAAAAAAGATGATAGCAAATTAAATGTCGTTCCCGTTAATGCTCATATTTATCATTATGGTTGGGTTCGCCCACCTCAAAACATGAAAAGTAAAAAGAAAGAACAAGATTTAATTCATAATGGAAAATCTACCGAAAATAACTTTATTGAAACTGAAAGTGAATTTGACTATGGACCTTTAGGTCGCCTTCCTATTTTTAAAGGTACGCATCCAAGCGTTATGTTGGGCAGAATTAAAGAATTATATTGGGCAAATAAATTAAACTACACTAAAGTGTTTCCAAAGAATTATACTTATAACAAACACGAGAAAGTTAAATACCGTATAATTTCTTGGTTCGAAAATAATTTATTTGGCGGAAAGCAATTAGTAGGATTTAAAAATTGGAAAACAGTAAAGGGCACCTCTAATCCCGCCTAAAGCGGGACGTCATTCCGAACTTGTTTCGGAATCTCCGTTTTAAGAGAGAAAGGAGATGCTGATCCCGCCTAAGCGCATACGCGTCAAGCTAAGGATTTAAATATTTGGGCTAAAGCCCTTACAATAT
>JAVHRE010000156.1:0-4432 GCA_036171495.1 Bacteroidales bacterium | reverse complement strand
AAACTGAAATTGTCAAAAAGCCAAAGAACCTTTTTTTATTAATATAGTAGCTAACAGTTCGCTATTCCCAACCTATTGGGTTTATTTATATTATATCTACAGTCATTATTTTCTATCAAAAAATTAAATATCACCATTTTATGCTCATTTTCATTCCAAATCATCGTTTATGACATTATTAATGAATATATCAGATTTTAAGGAATAAACCCAACTTTTAAATAATATTCAAAAACAGTAAATTTTTATTATTATCTATCAAATTAAATATTGTTTTATTTTTTATTTAAAAAAATTGCAGAATCCATTAATAGTTTTCTTTAATCGAAGCAAATATATAATTATTTTTTGAAATGTATTACAAAAAAATGATGTTTTTCATTCTTTTATAGTTGGTGATGCTGAAGCAAGATTTGGAGTTATGATTGAGAACAAGGGTGAAGACGAGATTCGTTTGTGAGGACACAAACGAAGGTAGGTAGTTAATCCACAAGCGGAGTTAAGGTTTTGATATACTTGTAGGGATGTGGGGAAAGGCAATTAGTTCATCTTGCTTTTCAAACTCAAAACTTATTTCTTTTTCCAATAGTCAATTATCAAAATTCAATATTAAAATACCACTTCAACGATTTTTCTGGTATTATCCGATTTTCCCATTGTATAATAATGAATTACGGGTACGCCGGCAGCAACTAATTCTTTCGATTGAGCTATTGCCCATTCTATTCCTACTTGGTTAATTTCTTCGTTTGTATTGCATTTTTTTGCTTCGTGTTCGAGTGCTTCGGGTATTTCGATATAAAAAGTTTTTGGTAAAATATTTAAATGGCTTAAAACAGAAATAGGTTTAATTCCGGGAACGATAGGAACATTAATGCCAATTTTTTTACATTCTTCAACAAAGCTGAAAAACTTTTTGTTATCGAAAAACATTTGTGTAACAATATACTCGGCACCTGCATCAATTTTATCTTTTAAATAAGCAAGGTCGCTTTTCATGTTGGGAGCTTCGGGATGTTTTTCGGGATAACCTGCAACTCCAATAGAAAAAAAAGTTTTTGTACGATTTAATAATTCATCGTCTAAATATATTCCTTTGTTCAGGTTCATTATTTGTTTTACTAAATCAATGGCATGGGCGTTTCCACCTTGTTCTGGCACAAACTCTCGCAAAGATTTATCCGGGTCACCACGAACAATCAATACATTTCTGATACCTAAAAAATGTAGTTCCAACAGTGCATTTTCTGTTTCCTCACGCGAAAATCCACCACAAATAATATGCGGAACTACTTCTATACCATATTTGTAATGTAATGCTGCCGAAATTGCAACAGTACCGGGTCGTTTACGCACAATTCTTCGTTCGAGAAGTCCGTTAGAATGTTTTTTATAAACTACTTCTTCACGATGATATGTTACATTTAAAAACGGAGGTTTAAACTCAAGCAATGGTTCAATGGTTTTGTATATCCCTTCTATGCTATCGCCTTTTAATGGTGGTAGTATTTCGAATGAAATTAAAGTTTTTTTTGTGTTTTTTAAAATTTCTGCAACTTTCATTTTGTTATATTATTTCCTAATTCTTTAAATTTTTTAAAAAAACAGTTTATGTCTATTGTTACTTTATAGTCTTTGGCATACATTAAATCTATTTGCGATAAGATGTTGTTATTGTTTTCATCAGAAATCAATTTCGGCGAAATTATTCCTTTTTTTAATTGTGGTAACAAATTATTGTTATTGTTAATATAACCAACCCACGTACGATTTCCAAACAAAACTATAAATATATTCTTTATTAGTTGTATTGGTTGTTTAATTATAAAAATAACAATTGGCAAAAAGGTTAATAAAAACAATGATAAAACTATATCAATAAGTCTTTTATTGCGACGATTTAAATCGTTAGCAATAGAGTTAAGATGGATTTCGTATAAATCGCCTGCTGTATCAATTGAATTGCTTCCAATAATTGCAATACTTTCGGGACCGGCAATTTTATAATCAATATTGAAAGCCGAAAGTGTTATCATATACTTAATTACATCAGCAGAAGCAATATCTCTTGAACAAAATACAATTTCATCTATATTATGGATTGAAATTATCTCGAACAATTCGTTGGTTTTACCTAAAAAATCTTTTGTGTTGTTTTCGTCAGAAGAAACAAAACCAATTATTTCGAATTGAAGTTTTGTAATATTTAATAAATGTTTTACTCTTTTACATTCATCAATACCGCCAACAATAACAATACGTTTTTTACGATATTTATTAAGTGCAAATATTTTTATTTTAGTAAAATGCAAAACAAATCTAAATAAAGGAACCGAAATAAAAGTCAGCGAAGCTCCAATTAATAGAATTGCCCTCGAAAATCGCATTGTTTCGCTTAATAGTGCATAAAACACTAAAACTAAAATGGTTCCTAATCCGATACCCTTAAAAACATTTTTAATTTTTACAGGTCGCAAATATCCCCCTAAATAAAAAATTGAAAACAGCCATAACAAAACATAAAAAGGAACAACGAATTTAAGAAAAATTAATGGATAACTGCCGTCGCCATTATATTTATATTGTTCCCAGTATTTTGTTATAAAATAAAATGTTGAGTAAATAATTAACCCGTCAAACAAAGGTGTAGCAATGTTTTTAAAAGTTCGTGTAGTAATTGCTATAAATGCTCTGAGCCAAATGGCAATAGCAATAAAAAAAGTAAAAAAATTGGCATTACCTTTAGAATAGTGTTTGCGGGCAAAAATCGCCATTGCTTTATAAAACATTCGCACATAATTAACACTTCCCTTTTTTGTGCTTTCGCCTTTATAATGAATAATAGTAGTATCGGGGAAATAGTAGTTTTTATATCCATCAAGAATTAACCTATACGAAAGGTCAATATCTTCGCCATACATAAAAAAATTTTCGTCGAGTAACCCAACTTTTTCTAATGCTTTTTTACGAAGAAGCATGCAAGCTCCCGACAAAATTTCAACTTCGTTAATTTTCTCTTTATTCAAAGAACCTAAATGATAACGATTAAATGTTTTTGATTTTGGGAAAAGCTTAGAAATCCCAAAAATCTTGTAAAATGCTACTGCAGGAGTTGGCAAGCCACGTTTAGATTCGGGCAAATAGTTCCCTTTTCCATCAATCATTTTAACACCTAAACCACCTGCCTGGGGCTTAGTGTCCATAAATTCTATTATTTTTTCGAATGTTGATTCTTCTACAACGGTGTCGGGGTTTAAAAGTAAAATATATTCGCCTTTTGCAAGTTTTATGGCTTGGTTATTAGCTTTTGAGAATCCTGAATTTTGTTGATTTTCAATTAAATTTACATTAGAAAATTTTTCTTTCACCATTTGGCAGGAACCATCAACCGAATGATTGTCAATAACAAATACCTCTGTTTCAATTTTTTTTGACGAATTAAAAACAGAATTAAGGCACTGCTCCAAAAAGTGTTTTACATTATAATTTACTATAATAACCGAAAGTTTCAAACTATTAAAATATTATCGGACAAAAATATATAATTAACTCACCTTACGCAAAAAATAAGTTCATAAAGTTTGTAAAGTTGAAAGTTCATAAAGTTAATTATGAATTATAAATGATGAATTATGAGTTAGGGCTTACGCAAAAAAACAACATGACACGAATTACACTAAAAAACGAAAAGTTGATTGGTTTGAAGTTTCAGGTTAGGAGTTTCTAACAATCTCAAACTAAAAACTATAAACCCTAAACTTTAAGTTCCAAAATTCATCCCGATAGTTATCGGGACCAAATTTGGAGCTTGAGACTTGGAACTTGAGACTTGGGGCTTATTCATTAAAGTTTAAAAGTTACCCCGAGTGTTACATAGCTTATATCGTAACCAAACTCGGTAAATACCGCAAACTTTTTAGATAGAAAGTAGTTAGCTCCGAAATATACACTTGCTGTAAGTTGAGTACCATCTTGGTAACCTGAGTTGTATGGATAAGGTCCATTATAACTGTAAAAACGTTGAAGAACTCCGACACCTACTCCGGCATAAGCATTTAATTCGGGAGTTTTTATTAATTTCCCGAAATTATAATAATAGCCAACTCTAACTGTTGCCGAAAAGTATGTCCAATGTTCGGTGTATGTAAAAGCGTTATAGTTATAAGAAGTATTACCATTGTAAGATTTTGTAAAAAACCCAAGTGAACCACCTAATGAAATTGTTCCGGGACCAGCCTTTCTAAAACCATGGTCGAATGCGAATTTTATTGCCGGTGTGCCACCAAGAGTATAAAGAGAATAATTATTATTATAAAGAGCATAATTATTACTTGGACCAACTCCTAAGCTTAAAAAATTAGTTCCTTTTACCATTTCCTGTGCATTTAAACTTATTGATGTGCAAAATATTGCAACAAATAAAAACATTAAT
>JAVHRE010000155.1:0-4439 GCA_036171495.1 Bacteroidales bacterium | reverse complement strand
AGTTTTGTATGCTTTTTCCACGAATGTTTAGCCCCGACCCCAGTCATGTAAGTGCTTATAAATCATGGACAGACTTTAAAGGAACTCCTGTAAATTATGTTATGGGCGATGGAACTGTTCAAAAAATTTACAAACCTACATTTTTTGAAAACATTAAGTTCTTTGTAAAATATCAGGTTGGATTTATGTATTTCAGATATTTTATGTGGAATTTTTCAGGGCGTCAAAACGACATTCAGGGGCATGGTAACATTATAAACGGGAATTGGATTTCGGGAATTCCATTTATTGATAATATGCGTCTCGGACCACAAGATAAACTTCCCGAAACTTTAGCTAACAATAAAGCTAAAAATGTGTATTTTATGCTTCCATTGCTTCTTGGATTAATAGGCATGTATTTCCATTATCTAAAGGAATCTAAAGGGTTTGTTATTGTTTTTTTAATGTTTTTCTTTACAGGTTTAGCTATTGTTATTTATCTTAATCAAACCCCTTATCAGCCACGTGAACGTGATTATGCTTATGCAGGCTCATTTTATGCTTTTGCTATCTGGGTAGGGTTGGGTGTGGCTGCTCTTTTTGAACTTTTACAGAAAAAAATGCCCAAAACAATCACTGCCGGAGTAATTACAATAGTTTGCCTTTTTGCCGTTCCTGGCATTATGGCAAAAGAAAATTGGGATGACCATGACCGTTCAAATTGCTATACTTGCCGCGACTTTGCAAGAAATTATCTCGAATCATGCGAACCAAATGCAGTATTATTTACTAATGGCGATAACGATACCTTTCCATTATGGTACGACCAAGAAGTTGAAGGCGTTAGAACCGATGTTCGCGTTGTAAACTTAAGCCTTTTAAATACCGACTGGTATATAGAGCAAATGAAGAGTAAAGAATATGAATCGGAACCATTACCGATATCGTTTACTTACGAACAAATAGCAGGTGAACGAAGAATATATGTTCCCGTTGTTGAGCAAATTAAAAAACCTGTTGATATTGGTAAAATTATTGAATTTGTAAAAAGCGATTCACCGGAAGCTAAAGTTCCTGTTTCGCAAACAGAAATGATTAATTTTATTCCGACTAAACAATTTACATTTAAGGTTGATTCGCTTAAAGTGCTAAATAATAAAACAATAAGACGAACACAGGCAAACAGAATGGTATCAAGCGTTGATTGGACTATTTCTAAAAATTATTTGTATAAATCCGAATTAGCCATTCTTGACCTTTTATCAAATAACAAATGGGAACGTCCAGTTTACTTTGCCATTACCGTTGGTGGCGATAGTTATATGAATTTAGACGATTACTTCCGTTTAGATGGATTGGCTTATCGCTTAACACCAATTAAAGCAAAGAATAAAGACGGACAAACAGGTTGGATTGATACCGACATTTTGTACAATAACTTAATGAATAAATTTACCTGGGGTGGCATTGAACGTAAAGATGTTTATTTAAACGAAAACAATTTACGTATGACAATGAACTTCCGAAATAATTTTGCACGTTTGGCTTCGGCATTAATTGATGAAGGGAAACGCGACTCCGCTGTAAAAGTTTTAGACAGATGTATGGAAGTTATGCCTGCCGAAACAGTACCTTATAATGTGTTTGTTTTGGGTATTGCCGAAGCATATTACCGTGCCGGCGAAATGGGAAAAGCAACAAAAATTATCGAAAAAATGACTAAAATGACCGAAGGTGAACTCGATTATTATTTGTCGCTCGACAAAGAAAATGTAAGTATGGTTGAAAACGAAACTAAAAGAGCAATGTCGGTTATGCAAGAACTTTCGAGATTAACCAGAACGTATAGTCAGCAGGAATTATCTAAAAAAATTGACAACAAGTTTAAAATTTATTACGAAAAATTTATTACAATTTTTCCTCAACAATAAAATCATCGCATAAAGCCTTGTGCAAGATGATGAATGTTAATGAGAAACAAATATTTTTAACTTTCGATGATGGACCAACACCCGAAGTAACACTTCGGGTGTTGGCATTATTGAAAGACCATAACGCAAAAGCAACGTTTTTTTGTGTGGGCAAAAATGTTGAACAAAACCCCGAAATATTTAACGAGATTTTAAAGCAGGGGCATGCGGTTGGCAACCACTCATACTCACATCTAAATGGTTGGAAAACAGCAAACAATAAATATGTTGAAGATGTTAAAAAGGCTTCAATGTTAATTAACTCAAAACTATTCCGTCCACCTTATGGCAAAATAACACCATTGCAATGGTTTGCTTTAATAAAAAAATATAAAGTTGTATTTTGGTCATGTTTAAGTAAAGATTATTTAGAAAACTTTTCGGAAGAGAAAGTATTAAACAGGATAATTAAAGCAACAACTAATGAAGCAACAATAGTTTTTCATGACACAATAAAAACTTCAGAAAAACTTAAAAACATTTTGCCAAAATATTTAGAATTTTTAAGAGCAGAAAATTATCATTGCATTTCAATTAAGGGGACTTCTAAAAATTAACGATACGTCATTCCGTCCTGAATCAATCCTGAATCAATCCTCAAGTTTAGGATAGGACAGGGTTGTTTCGGAATCTGATTATGGGGTAGTTATGAGATGCTGAAATATCCTGAGCAGTTCGATAAACTCACTATACCACTTGACGAAGGGCAGCATGACGTCCCGCTTTAGGCGGGATTTAGAAGTTCTCTTAAATAATTCGAGGTAAAATGATATAATATTGCAAAGTAATAATCTATAAATTAACAGCTTCGGTATATTTCCAATACTGTATTACGTTGCATTTTTGTTAAGTTATGTCAACAGAAGAGCACAAGTTTCAGACCATTAAATACATACTTACACTACTATTGGCAATATGTTATCGTTATTTTTATTTTTTATCAAGTTGTTATAATATTTATTCGAAAATATTTAAGTTTAGTTTATGGTTTCTTTACTATTTCTACGCGCCTATTTTTGGCTTTTCCATCTTCGGTTCTGTTATCTGCAACTGGTTTTTCTTGCCCCCAACCAATGGACGATAATCTTGAACTATTAATCCCTTTATTAATTATAGCGCCCATAACAACTTTTGCACGGTCAGAGGAAAGTTTTTTATTGCTTGCGGCATCACCAACATTATCAGTATGACCTTCAATGCTGATATGAAGGTTTGGATTACTATTTAACATTTCAAAAATCTGGCCTATAATTGGAAGCGATTCTTGTTGAATGGTAGATTTGCCTGTTTCGAAAAGAATATTAAGAGCCATGAAACCATCTTTATTCAGGGCATCCATGATATTATTTGCAGTAATTTCCTGTTTCATTAATGCAATTTCCAATACTGAAAGGTCATGGGCAATATTTCCATTACCCATTACTACACAGATAATATATTCTTTTGAATTCTTTTTTAATGAATAACTTAAATATTGATCACCAACATATATTTTTTTGCCTTCTAATTTAATAATCGCATTTTCATAATTTCTGATAATTTGTAATTGACTGGGAGGTGTAAATGAGCCATCATCTGGAAATGAATAGGAAATTGTGGTTAATTCCCCTTCTTTGGTATCTAAAACTCCATCGGAAACAATATATTCGAGTTTATTAAAACTTTGACTGCAACCAGTAATAAAGAAATTCGGCATCCTGCTAAAAAAAGGATGATCCTTACATCCTTCGGCATCCTGTGCAAATCCTGTTGTAATGCAGATAAGCATTACTGCGAGAGAAATAATTGGTTTTTTCATTTTTTTTAAAATTTAAGTATTTGATAAAGTAAATTATTTTATATCAGATAAACGATAACTCATAACTACTAATAATTAGCGATAACGAATGTAGCTACCCCAAGTGAATTTTATTCATCGTCATTGTTCAAAGGTAAAAAAGATATTTGAAACAACAAAATAAAAAAATTGCATGTCAACGAGCTTTTGGTTGTAGATGTTGTGATAAACAGTTTTTGATTCATTGAATGTCAACTATTTTAATTTGGTCTTTGCTGTAAATTTTTATACTCGGTTTATTTTTGTAAGGTTTCTCCTCATCTTTATATAATTCCATTTTCCCTTTCACAATAATTGTCTTGCCATTGTATTGCTGTGCATCTATTTTTAATTTTTTAAGATTATTTTCAAAAATAATAACTGTAATTGGATTGTCAGGAAATGCTTTTTCGAGATTTAAAAATGTAGGTTTTCCATTACTGTTTTTTGCATAAAATACAGTTGCAACATTTCCTTTAACAATTACATTGTGTCCTATACGCTGAGCTGCGTCAAATGCAGTAATTGTATCAAGTTCGGTAATTATTTTTTTATTTTCAGCTTTTAATGTGTCAAGTTGCTGTTCGCTGTCTTAAAAAGTTGAATGTTGTCCACATGCAGCAAAAATTAAAATTATTAATACTGCTAAAATATTTCTCATGTTTTTCATT
>JAVHRE010000154.1:0-4500 GCA_036171495.1 Bacteroidales bacterium | reverse complement strand
TACAAATTAGTCCAATCAAATATAGTATAATGCCGATAGAGTAGCTGTTATAGGATCCCGCTTAGGCGGGAGACTATTACAGATACCGTATCGGTATAAAAGAAAAACACCTGATTCCGATATGGGAATTTAAAGATTCGAATTTCATTAATTTTTGTTTTTATAAACCACCTTGTTAATAAATTGTGTTCCATTTGCAATTATTTAGTTTAGAAATGTAAAAAAAAATGCAAATTTTGTTTTTTAAATTAATATTAATTTTTTATGAGAATTTTATTTTTGTTTGTATTATGTTATTTGTTTTGTTTTAGCTTTTCTTATGCTCAAAAAACTAAAGCAATACCTCCCGAAAAGCCTAAATTAGTTATTGGTATTGTAGTTGACCAAATGCGTTATGATTATATTGCAAGATATTGGGATAAATTTGAAAAAAACGGATTTAAACGGTTAATAAACGAAGGAGCATTTTGTAAAAATGCACGACAGAATTATATTTATACTCAAACAGGTCCAGGTCACGCAACAATTTATACCGGAGCAACGCCATCTGTAAATGGAATTGTTTCTAACGAATGGTATATTAGATTAAAAAAACAAAAAGTTTATTGCGTTGAAGATTCTAAAGTAAAAACAATAGGCAGTAATTCCGATAAAGGAAAAATGTCGCCGGTAAATTTGTTAACAACAACTATTGGCGATGAATTAAGACTATCCAATCAAAACAAATCAAAAGTTGTTGCTATTTCTTTAAAAGACAGAGCCGCAATTTTATCTGGTGGACATAATCCAACTGCCGCATATTGGTATGATGATGTTTCGGGAAATTTTATTACAAGTTCATATTACATGGATAGCTTACCAAAATGGGTTGTAGAATTCAACAACAAGAAACTTGCTGGTTTATATTTAGATAGATTATGGACACCTATGTTAACGCTTGCAGAATATAAAGAAAGTTTACCCGATACAAATAAATACGAAAAAGGATTTGGCAATAATCAAAAATGTTTTCCTTACGATTTGGCATTTTTAAGCAAACCCACAAAAAAAGAACGCGATTATTCTATTTTAAGAATATGCCCCTTTGGCAATACTTATACTCACGATTTTGCAATTGCTGCTGTAATTGGCGAAAATCTTGGGAAAGGAAACAATACCGATTTTCTTTCAATTAGCTTCTCGCCTACCGATTATATTGGGCATCGTTTTGGTCCGCTTGCAGTTGAAACCGAAGACACATATTTACGCTTAGATAAAGAAATTGCTCATTTTATAGATTTTATTGAAACAGAAATCGGCAAAGAAAACGTTTTAATATTTTTAACTGCCGACCATGGTTCATCTGAAAATCCAAATTATTTGATTGATAATCGTTTACCTGGCGGAGTTTTTAAACAATATTATGCTTTATCGCTGTTAAAAAGTTATTTGAATGCAGTTTATGGCGAAGGCGAATGGGTGCTTTCATATATGGATCAGCAAATATTTTTAAATCAAACCCTAATCGAAGATTCAAAAATTTCTTTGCCCGACATGCAAAATAAAGTTGCTAATTTTATATTACAATTTAATGGAGTAGAAAACGCAGTTAGTGCTACAACATTGCAAACAAATAATTTTACAAAAGGAATTTTCATGTTTATGCAAAACAGTTTTAATCAGAAACGTTCTGGCGATGTGTTAATAAATTTAGAACCCGGCTGGATTCAGGATTCCGATTATGATGTTGACCATAATACTGCTTATTCGTATGATACACATGTTCCGCTTATTTGGTATGGATGGAAAATTACACGCCAAACAATTTTACGCGAAATTCATTTGGTTGATATTGCACCAACTATTTCTACAATGCTTAATATTGAATATCCAAGCGGATGCACCGGCGAACCTATAAACGAACTTTTTAATTAATGTTTATGGGCATCTCTAAAAACCACACAAACCGTCATGCTAAATCTGCTTCAACCCGTCATGATGAACTTGTTTCAGCATCTCCCCCTAACCATATAATGCAGATTCCGAAACACACTTCGGCTTACTTCGACTGCGCTCAGCACAAGTTGCTCAGTGTAAAAGTTTGGAATGACGGAACAGTTTTTAGAGGTATCCTTATAAAAAATTTATTTGCATTTACACTTTTATTTTTTTCGCTCAACATGTTTTCGCAAAACTCTTATATTGTTTACTTTACTAATAAAAAAGGCTCAGAATTTAATCCTTTAGAATATTTCGATGCAAAAGCAATCGAAAGAAGAATAATGCTAAATATTCCACTTTGCGATTCTACTGATTTTCCAGTTTCAAATTTTTATTGCAACGAAGTCTTAAAACATAAAATTGAAATTTCAGGCTGCACAAGATGGTTTAATGCGATTTTTGTTAACTCTAATGAAAAACAAATTGCAGAAATAAAAAAACTTCCATTTGTAAAAAATGTTGAGGAACTTAACATGCAAGTTGTTTTATGTTCATCAAATTCTGAAATTGAAATAACAACCGACCAAAAAACTTTTTTAAAAAATCAAACAGGGCATTTACAAGGCAATTTGTTTCGCAATGCTGGTTTTACAGGAAAGGGGATGCGTATTGCAATATTTGATGGCGGTTTTCCGGGTGCTGATACACATCCCGCTTTTGAGCATATCAGAAAATCAAACAGAATAATAAAAACATGGGATTTTACTTCAAATAAAGAAAATGTTTATTTGGCAAATAGTCATGGAACAAATGTTTTATCATGTATTGCAGGGCTATTAGATAGCATACCAATAGGATTAGCAACCGATGCAGAATTTTTATTAGCCCGAACGGAGGTTGCAAGCGAGCCTTTTAGCGAAGAAAAAAATTGGCTCGAAGCAGTAGAATGGGCAGATAAAAACGGAGCTCAAATAATTAACAGCTCGCTTGGTTATACCGACAGCAGATATTTTCCTTGGGATATGAACGGAAAAAAAAGCTTGGTATCGCGTGCTGCAAATATGGCTGCATCAAAAGGGATGCTTGTTGTAAATGCAGCAGGAAATGAAGGCTCAAATCGTTGGAAAAAAATTATCACACCTGCCGATGCAGATAGTGTTTTAAGCGTTGGCGGAATTGACCCGGAAACTTATTATCATATTAATTTTAGCTCTTATGGACCAACATTCGACTGGCGTTTAAAACCTAATGTTTCTGCTTTTGCTCATGTAATTGCAGCAACTCCTAACAACATTCACGAAACAGATGGAACTTCATTTTCGAGTCCATTAGTCGCTGGATTTGCCGCTTGTGCTTGGCAAACACATCCTCAACTTAACAATATGCAACTTTTTAATGAAATTGAAAAATCAGCTTCGCTTTATCCTTATTTCGATTATGCACATGGTTATGGAATACCACAAGCTTCGTACTTCCTTTCAAAAACCAATCAAGTTGAAAAACAACCTTCGGTAACAATAGAAATAAATAATGATTCAATAAGTTTAAAAGCCCTCGTATTGCCCGCTAAAGATGTGTTAAACAAATATTTATATTATCACATTCAAAGCACAAATGGTCATTTAAAAAAATATGAAGTAATTGAAGTTTATCAGAACGATGTAATAACATTAAACATTTCGGAATTTAAAAAAGGCGATATACTTAGAGTTCACTATCTTGGTTCTACTATTGAAAAACAATTTTAAAAATGAAACATACATGATTTGCAAATATAAACTATAATTCAAATAGTTATTGGTTGTCAAATTATTGGTTAATAGCTCAATAACTTAATAACGTATAATATAATGCTCTTGTTTAATTTATAAAATTTTTTACTGATGAAAATACTAATTATTATAGCTATAGCATTTATTTCAATTAATGTTACGGCACAAAATGTGTTGTTATCAGAAAACCCTGCTAACGATACAATAATTCCTAAAAAAGGACCAAACCTTAAAAAGTTTTATTTTGTTTATATTGGCTACGAAGCTTTTGCAGATAATTTTTCGAATAACTCGGCAAATTTAAGAAATGGTGCATCAGGCAGAACAATGTTTGGATTCAAATTTAAAAGAAGAATAACTAATTTTTGGGCATTAGGATATGATATAAACATGTCATCATCAACATTTAGTATAAAACAAAACTCTCAAAAAACATTTCCTAGCGTTGCTATTCATAAAAAAGAACGACTAATGGTAGGTGGTTTAGGTGTTCAAATTTTTACACGATTTAACTTCGACCGCAGAGGAAATAAAATAGGAAAATATTTAGATATAGGCGGTTATGCAAACTGGGATTATATAACATCACATTTTACAAAAGATTTTACAACTCCTGCCGATAGTAGTAATGCACATACAATTAAAATAACTGAAAGTCAATTAAACTATTTCGAAAATTACGAATATGGTGTAAAAGCATCATTAGGTTCCAATCATTTCTCAATTAGTGCAACTTATCGCATTTCTGATTTTACCAAAAGCAGTTTTATTAACTACCCCGAATTGCCACGTTTAAGTGTTGGAATTA
>JAVHRE010000153.1:0-4608 GCA_036171495.1 Bacteroidales bacterium | reverse complement strand
AAAAATCTTAATTGAAATTCACGATTACTAAAATTTCCAAAAAGGGTTTTTAAGGCTCGACTATTTAAAAAAAACAATAACTGACTTTATTGGCAATTTCTTGTTCGTTTTTATTATAAATTTCTTCTAAAAAACTATTAAATTCATCTTTACCAGTTTTTGCAATTTGTTTCGCATCTTCTGTAATATCAATAAGCTTGATGTTTACAGTACGTTTAGGAACAAAAAAAATAAAATTTGCAAACACAATAAAAATCCCTCTAAAAAATGTTTTGAAAAAATCGGGGCTTCTTCCATTTTTTGATTTCGACCACATACTTCCCCACAATCCACTAATTTGTATTGCAATTATTTGAACATCGTCGGGTAATTCAGAAACTACAACATAAGCACTTTTTTTATTTTTTATTTTTTCTAAACCATCATCTGTCAATTGCCCGGATGGGTATAATAACACACTATTGTTATTCATAAAAGCATTAAATATTCCATCTTTAATTGTCTTCAAAACTTTTGTATCACGATTGCCCGATGTTAAATCACTAACAGGTATAGTTTTTAGCATCTTCAAAATTTGCTTTATTACTGGAATTTTGAAATATGACTCAGTAGCAATTGGTACAATTGTAGTATATTTACTAAGTTGAGTAAAAATTATTTGTGGGTCAACTATTGCCTGATGATTTGATAAAAAAAGTTTCGGGCTATTGCTGCAAATAACTTCTGAATTACTAATTACAACTTTGTATCTTAATTTTAATAATAACCTGTAAAATGCAATTATTATTCTCATTATTTGTTATTTAAGCAGCTTATAAGTCTATTTTTTATTTCTTTAACAAAAGTTACAAGAATTATAGTCATCGAGAAAATAACAATTAACAGAAAAAGAAAAACTGTGTTTGTTCCAAATTGAGAGGAAATTACACCAAATAAACCCGAAGCAACAAATAACATTATAAAAGTAATAAAATTAGAATATGCAATCATTTTACTTTGTATCCGTCCTTCAATTTTTGTTTGAATATATGAGCTTAAAGGGACCATATACAAACCACTAAACATAGCTATAAAAAAGATAAATATTGAAAATAAAATAACATTTACCGGTTGAATTAAAAAAGTTAAAAGTAAAAAGATTGTCATTCCAATACCTCCTATTGGTGTAAGTAATAATTCAACTTTACCTCGCGACAAAACACCAGCCGAATAACTTCCTAAACCAATGCCTATTAATGCAATTGACATAATTATACTCATTTGAGTATTTGTTAATTTTAAAAATGTCGGGCAATGTACAATTAAGTTCATTTGAAGCATACCGTCAATCATCCAGAACACACCTAATCCTAATACAATCAGATTTATTCCTGCATAACTTTTTGCCCACTTAAAAGAACGAATAAAAAAATAAACAGGATTAATAGTTTCAGAATTGTTTTTTAATGGTTCGCTTTCACTAACTTTAATCAATAATGTAGTGATAAGACTTAAAATTGAAACACCTATTAATATTATTGATAACAATGTATAATTATAATGGTCGGCAATAATTGAAGCTACTACCGGACCAACAATATTTCCAAAAAAAGTAAGCATTTCTAAAGTTCCGGTGCCAAACGAAATACCTTCGTTGCCACCAATATCGCGTATTAAACCATATTTTGCAGGTGAAAATAAAGTGCTGACAATTCCAAGAAAGAATATGCAAATTAAAACAACGTACAAATTTTGAATATAAAACCCCCAAACTCCTGTTAAATACAATGGAAATTCAATTAATCTGGAAATAACAATAAGTTTTTTTTTATACATGATTTGTGAAAGCTTTCCGGCTAATGGCGAGAAAAATATGTATGGAACAAAAAATAAACCCGAAGCCAATGAAACAATATAAGATTTTATTTCACTTTCTTTTGGGAACCAACTAACTGAAATTAAAATAATTAAAAGTTTAAAATAATTATTATTAAATACTCCCAAAAAATTAGTCGTAAATAATGGTAACCACTTAGTTCCTTGCTTCATCGAAAGATTAATTTCTTTAATTTGCCCGCAAGATAAGTAAAATTGGTTTTGGTTTCGGGTTTAACTATAAACTAAATATTGTAAACTTTTTTGGTTTAAAAGATTGTGAATAAAAAAACTGATTCTATTAACTTATTAAAGTTGAATATAATCAACTTTATATTCAAATTATATTTTGCAAAAATGGCAACAATAGGCATTTACGATAAGCTAAAAATATTTTCGAATTACTTTGAAGGTGATGTATTTACCGATAAAACAACTCGTTTAATATACTCAACCGATGCTTCTGCATACCGCGAAATACCATTAGCAGTATTCAGACCAAAAAATGAAACAGATTTATTAAAAACAATAAAGTTTGCTTACAAAAATAATATTCCTTTGATACCTCGTACTGCCGGGACTTCCATAGCTGGGCAGGTTGTTGGCAACGGTATTATTGTAGATGTCTCAAAATATTTGACAAAAATTATTGAGCTAAATGAAAAAGAAAAGTGGGTTCGTGTTGAACCCGGAGTTGTTTTAGACGAATTAAATAAATTTATTGCTCCTAAAGGGTTATTTTTTGGTCCCGAAACTTCTACATCTAATCGTTGCATGCTCGGTGGAATGGTTGGCAATAATTCCTGCGGAGCTCATTCACTAATTTATGGCAGCACCCGCGACCATATTTTGGAATTAAAAACCATTTTAAGTGATGGTTCAATTGTTACTTTTAATTCACTTACAAATGAGGAATTTATAGATAAATGTTTTGGCAAAAAATTAGAAAATAAAATATATCTTAATATAAAAAAAATATTATCAAATTCTGAAAATATCGAAGCAATAAAAGAGCAATTTCCTGACTCAAGAATTCATCGCAGAAATACAGGTTATGCTATAGATATTTTAAGTCAAACCTCACCTTTTTCACAATCAAATATTCCATTTAATTTTTGCAAATTATTAGCTGGCTCAGAAGGCACATTAGCTTTCACAACCGAAATAAAGTTAAATTTGGTTGAACTACCACCAAAAGAAATTGGTTTGGTTTGTATTCACTTGAAGTTATTAGACGAAGCTTTTAAAGCAAACTTAATTGCACTAAAGCATAAGCCAACTTCAATAGAATTAATGGATAAAGTAATTTTGAATTTAACAAAGGGCAATATTGAGCAAAGAAAAAATCGTTTTTTTATTGATGGAGACCCCGAAGCATTACTAATAGTTGAGTTTGCAAAAGAAACCCGCGAAGAAATTACTGAAATAGCAAAAGCATTAGAAAACGACATGCGTCAAAATGGTTACGGTTATCATTTTCCACTAATATTTGGAACCGACACAAAAAAAGTCTGGAATCTGCGTAAAGCGGGTTTGGGAGTGCTTAGCACTATGCCCGGCGATGCAAAACCTGTTCCAGTAATTGAGGATACTGCTGTACATCCGGATGTTTTACCTCAATACATGAATGAATTAAATGAACTGTTTAAAAAATATAAACTTAATTGTGTTTACTATGCTCACATTGCAACAGGCGAAATTCACATCAGACCAATTCTTAATTTAAAAGCTCGTAAAGATGTTGAAATGTATCGCACAATTGCTTTTGAAACAGCAAAATTAGTTAAGAAATATAAAGGTTCATTAAGCGGAGAACATGGCGATGGCAGACTTCGTGGTGAATTTATTCCTTATATGATTGGTGAACATTGCTTTTCGCTTTTAAAACAAATAAAAGAAACCTGGGACCCAAAACATATTTTTAATCCTAATAAAATTATTGGTACACCACCAATGAACTCAAGTTTAAGATATGAAGCAAACAAACCGGCAAAAGAAATCGAAACCATTTTCGATTTTTCTAAAGATTTAGGAATTTTACGTTCAGCCGAGAAATGTAATGGTTCGGCAGATTGCAGAAAATCGGAAATTATTGGAGGTACAATGTGCCCCAGTTTTATGGCAAGTAAAAATGAAAACGAAACTACCCGTGCTAGAGCTAATATTTTACGAGAGTACCTTACAAACAGTAAAAAAACAAATCCATTCGCACATAAAGAAATTTATGAAATAATGGACTTGTGTTTATCCTGTAAAGCCTGTAAATCTGAGTGTCCGAGTGGTGTTGATGTTGCAAAAATGAAAGCTGAATTTTTGCAACATTATTACGATGATTATGGAACACCATTAAGGACAAAAATGATTGCATTTAGTCCAAAAATTAATGCATTTGGTTCTCATTTTTCGGGAATTTTCAATCTGTTTTCTAACCTTGGAAAATCATTTATTGGCTTTTCATCTAAGCGAAAAATTCCAAAAGTTTATAGTAAAACGTTAGTTAATTATTATAATAATTTAAAATCCACTACAAAGGAGATTGCGGGTAAAGCCCGCAATGACGACAGTACTCAATCAGCCCGCAATGACGACAATTCCAATTCAGAACGTCATGCTAAACTCAATTCAGCATCCCCTCCTACTGAACGTCATGCTGAACTTGTTTCAGCATCCCCTCCTACTGAACGTCATGCTGAACTTGATTCAGCATCTCATAAAAAAGTTTACTTATTTGCCGATGAATTCACAAACTATAAT
>JAVHRE010000152.1:0-4625 GCA_036171495.1 Bacteroidales bacterium | reverse complement strand
TGAATCTGTGGCATATATTTGTTCTTTAACATTTTAAACTGGCTGTGTAGTTACTCAATTTTTAAAACAGTTCACAATTTTAATAAATTATCTTTGCCATTTAGAAAAATTTAGGATTAATAAATTACGATTAAGGATTTATAAATCCGAAATCATAAATCCGAAATCATAAATTATTATAATGGATTTAATTAACACTTTAAAACCTGGCGTTCCAAAACGCATAATGTTGTTTATTGCAGCTTCAATATGGTCGTTTGCAGGCATTAAGCTAATTTTAATTGGTTCAACTTTATTTAACGAAACAAAAGATTTGTTAGGATTAAAAGTAGGCGGAAGTATTATTTGCGGAATATTATTTTATGCTTTAATGTTTTCGAAAATTTCTGCTAAACATGTAAAAAGAATTTATCATTTACATAGCGAACGACCTTTTATCTTGTACTTTTTTAATTTAAAAAGCTACATTTTAATGACCGTAATGATGACTTCCGGAATACTTTCACGAAAATATCATTTAGTTCCTTATGATTATTTGGCAATTACTTATTTAACTATGGGAATTCCATTGCTTTTATCATCTTTCAGATTTTATTATTTTGGAATTTATTATTCAAAGTTAATAAAGAAACACAAAGTAGTAGATGAGTTTAAAGATGTTGAAGAAGATGTAATATAAATTAATCTGAATTAACTGTTATAATATCGTTCCAATTTATAGTGTAATACTGATACGGTATCTGTAATAGTCTCCCGCCTAAGCGGGATCCTATAACAGCTACTCTACCGGCATTATACTATATTTGATTGGACTAATTTTTATTCCGAAAAGGTATAATTTGGTGAAAGTTTTTTTGACGTAGTTTCCATCGCTTTTTATTTCCTTGAATAGCCAGCAAAACTTTATCTTTTCCGTACCTTTTGTTTAGTGAGTCAATAGCCCCCATAATTTTAGGCATTGTTAATAATAGAGATTTCATTTTTTGTTATGTTGAGTCTTTCGGCAAACTCAGGACAAGTTCAGCGAAACATCTATTTTTCAGAGTGAAATAGATTCTTCACGGAGTTTATTCTGATAAAGGAAGGGTTCAGAATGATATAAAACTATAGTTGGTTACCAATGCCATTTATACTATCACAAGTGATAATGGCAAAGAGTTTGCCGAGCATAAAACAATGAACAAGCAATTAGATTTAGACTTCTACTTCGCAAGGCCATATCATTTATGGGAACGCGGAGCTAACGAAAATGCTAATGGACTTATTAGACAATATTTTGTAAAAGGTTCGTCATTTGAAAATATCACTGACAAAAATGTTCAGAAGGTTCAAGAAGTATTAAACAATAGACCAAGAAAAAAGTTAAACTTTTTAACACAAAATGAATTTATTTATATAAATTTGCTATATGAAAATGTAAACATAACGATAAAAAAATAAAATCATGAATAATGCAATATTTAATTTTAAAGAGCCTAAAAATGAGCCTATTAAAGATTATTTAAAAGGAAGTTTAGAACGTGCTGAAATTGAAAAAGAAATAAATTATTTTTCAAAAACAGTTATAGACATACCTTTAATTATAGGCGGTAACGAAATACGAACCGGGAATACCGGAAAAGTAGTAATGCCAAATAAATTCGGGCATACTTTGGCTACATATCAAATAGCAGGCGAAAAAGAAATAAAAATGGCTATAGAAGCTGCATTAAAAGCAAAAGATGAATGGAGTAACATTTCTTGGACCGAAAGAGCGTCAATAATGATAAAGGCAGCAGAGCTTATATCAAAAAAATATCGTTATATGCTAAATGCTGCAACTATGCTCGGTCAAGGAAAAAATATATATCAGGCAGAAATTGACGCAGCATGCGAAGTTGTTGATTATTTAAGATTTAACACATATTTTGCTTCGCAAATATATAGCGAACAACCAACAACCGAATTTGAAATGATTAACAGGTTAGAGCATCGTCCATTAGAAGGATTTGTTTTTACAATTTCGCCTTTTAATTTTACCGCAATTGCTTCTAATTTAAACACTTCGGTTGCGTTAATGGGCAACGTTACAGTTTGGAAACCAGCAAATACTTCATTACTCTCAAGTTATTACTTGATGACAATTTTAAAAGAAGCCGGATTACCCAATGGAGTAATAAATTTTGTTCCCGGAAAAGGAAGCCAAATTGCTGATATTGTACTTAATAATAGAGATTTTGCCGGAATACATTTTACAGGCTCAACAAATACATTTAAACATTTATGGAAAACGGTTTCAAATAATCTTGATATTTACAGAGCGTTTCCAAAATTAGTTGGAGAAACAGGAGGTAAAGATTTTATATTTGTTCACGAATCGGCTAAACCGGAACAAGTTGCAACTGCAATAATTAGAGGAGCTTTTGAATATCAGGGACAAAAATGTTCGGCTGCATCAAGAGCTTATATACCGGAATCGCTTTGGAATAAGGTAAAAGAAATGCTTATTGAAAATATTAAAACTATAAAAATTGGTGATGTTCGCGATTTTGACAATTTTGTTAACGCTGTAATAGACGAAGCATCTTTTGATAACATAATGAATTATATAGAAAAAGCAAAAAACAGTAATGAAGCAAAGATAATTACAGGTGGTAATGGTAACAAAACTGAAGGATATTTTATTGAACCGACAATAATTCAAACTACTAATCCACATTTTGTTACAATGGAAGAAGAAATATTCGGACCGGTTATGACAATATATGTTTATAAAAACAATGAGTTTGAAGAAACTTTAAAAATTTGTGATAGCACTTCGCCGTATGCACTTACAGGCTCAATATTTTCGGAAGACAGATATGCTTTAATAAAAGCATGTAAAATTTTAAGATACTCGGCTGGGAATTTTTATTTTAACGATAAACCATCTGGTGCATTAGTTGGTCAGCAACCTTTTGGCGGTGCCAGAAATTCCGGTACTAACGATAAAGCTGGAAGTCATTTGAATTTACAGCGATGGGTTAGCCCGCGAACAATTAAGGAAACATTAATTTCGCCAACTAACTACAAATATAAATACATGTAGGTGGGTTCTAATCCAGAAATTTCGGGACAAAAAAAAAGAATTAACCACAAAGAATAAAAAAGTCCCAAAACCCAAGCTCCAAGTCCCAAGCCCCCTTGGGATTTGGAACTTGGAATTTGGAATTTGGAATTTTTGACTTGGGATTTTGTGGTAAAAACTAATTTTTAGAACTCCCTTGTAAACTGTTTTGCTAAGTGTTTGCAAAGTAGTTTTTGCAAGCTTCAATTAAAACATCTTTTTCGATAGGAACAACGCCAACTTTTTCACAAACCAGCCCGCCTGCAATATTCGAAATTGCAGCAATGTCAATTGAATTCAAATTTGCTGCTTTGCATAATGTTGCAACACTAATTACAGTGTCGCCTGCTCCCGAAACATCTGCAACATCACGAACTTGAGTTGGAATAATGTGGTACTCTTTCCCATCGCTAATAAATATTCCCAGTTCCGATAATGTTACCATTACTTCACTAATATTTTTTTCATTATGAAAGACCTGAACCGCTTTAAAAATTTCTTCAAAGTTATTTTGGTGTAAGTCAAGTTTAAGTCCTTCACAAAGTTCACGAAAATTTGGTTTAAAAAGAGAAACATTTTTGTAATGCAGGAAATTTCGTTTTTTAGGGTCAACACAAACTGGTATTTTCCTTTTTATAGCTTCTTGTGTAACTTCTTCAATTAGAGTATTTGAAATTACCCCTTTATCATAATCTTCAAAAACAATTGCATTTATATCTTCTTTATTTAAAAGCAGAAATATTCTTTCTGATAATTTTTTTGTTTCAATGTCAGATATTAAAACATCAATTTCTTCGTCAACTCTTAACAGGTGTTGATTGCTGCCAATAACTCTTGTTTTGCAAGTTGTTGGACGGTCGTATAACGAAATAATTCCGGCAGTTGAAATTTCATTTTGTTCGCATAACTCATTAAATAATATGCTATTGTCGTCGTTACCTGTTGCGGCACAAATTATTGGAGTAGCACCTAATGAGCGTAAATTTAAAGCTACATTGGCTGCACCGCCGAGGCGATTTTCCCGTTTAACAATACTTACAATTGGAATAGGTGCTTCGGGCGAAATTCGCTCAACTTTGCCCCACATATACGAATCAACCATTACATCGCCAATTACTAAAATTTTAAAAGTCGAAAATGATTGAAAAAGATTATTTATTTCGGAAACTTTCACAAAATTTTGTTTTGGCAAAGATAAAAATAATTGATTATTGTTTATTTATTATGCGAATTAAGGTAAGAATTTATTATTTATGCGAATTAAGAGTTAGATTTTTCAGTTCCGTTAGGAACGGTATATTGGTAGAAAAAATAACCGTAGCCAAAATAGTTCCCCCTCTTTTATCGGGGTAAACTCCGGAACGAAATAATTTTAATATATCATGCCTACGGCATTTATGGTGGTATCTGTTATTCATTTCTACCAATATTTTGTCCCTACGGGACTTTTAGATTTCAACCCTTGATTCGCATTATTTATTATTGACTGATGTTACGCATCGGTATTAATCCCGAAGGGATTTGACAAGGGGGCATGCCC
>JAVHRE010000151.1:0-4627 GCA_036171495.1 Bacteroidales bacterium | reverse complement strand
CCGACCAGGAAGATTTTGTTTCGATGGGAATGAATACTGCAATAAAAAATATTCAAATTTTAGATAATGCTTATGGCGTTTTGGGAATTGAATTTATGGCTGCAACACAAGCTCTTGATTTACGTGAAAAATACGAAGAAAAATTCAAATTTGGCAAAGGCACTCAAGTTGCAAAAGATGTTATAAGGAAACATATTGATTATTTAGAGATTGACCGCCCATTATATAAAGACCATAACAAAATGAAAGAACTTGTAATAAGTTGTGAAATTTTGCACGAAGTAGAAAAAGCTGTGGGGAGTTTAGAATAGAAAATTGAATTTATAATTTCGCTTTTCACTTTTACAATTATCTTTGCACACAATGAACATTGTTGTAAATACAAGATTTCTCCAAAAAGATAATTTAGAAGGTATTGGCTGGTTTACTTATGAAACGCTAAAGCGAATAACTATAAATCATCCCGAACACACTTTTTATTTTTTGTTCGACAGACCTTATTCCGATGAATTTATTTTTGCAAAAAATATTATTCCACTTGTTTATGGTCCTCCTGCGCGACATCCAATTTTATATTATATTTGGTTTGAGTGGGCTGTTCCAAAGGTTTTAAAAAAATATAAAGCCGATTTATTTATTTCGCCCGATGGGTATTTATCGCTTTCTACAAAAACAACTACTTTACAAGTGGTTCATGATATTAATTATACTCATTATCCTAAATTTATTCCATTTGTTGCCCGAAAATATCTCGAAATTTATTTTCCAAAATTTATTAAAAGAGCCGACAGAATTGCTACTGTTTCTGAATTTTCAAAACAAGATATTATTTCGCATTATGGTTATCCTTCATCAAAAATAGATGTGGTTTATAATGGTGCCAACGAAAATTATTGTCCTGTTTCAGAAGATGTTATTACTGCTACCCGCAAGAGATATTCCGATGGTAAACCATATTTTTTTTATGTCGGTTCGCTACATCCTCGCAAAAACATCACTAATTTATTAAAAGCATTCGATAAATTTAGAACCGAAACAAAAGCTCAGGTAAAACTTTTAATAGTTGGAAAAGCATATTGGTGGAATAACAAAATGGAAAATGAATACAAAAAAATTATCCACAAAGAAGCCATCATTTTTATTGGCAGAGTTGATACTGATGTATTAAAAAACCTGTTAGCCTCATCACTTGCAGTAACTTATGTTTCAATTTTTGAAGGATTTGGAATACCAGTTTTAGAAGCAATGTATTGTGGAGTTCCAGTTATAACATCAAACACATCATCTATGCCAGAAGTTGGCGGAAATGCAGCACTTTATGTTGACCCATTTAGTGTTAATTCCATTTCCGATGCGATGAAAAATATATACAACGACGAAAACCTCAGAAAAACGTTGACAGAAAACGCTAAAATCCGCAAACAAGAATTTACATGGGACAAAACTGCTGATAAACTTTGGAAAAGTATCGTAGAACTTATGAAAAGTTCTACTAAATAGTGTCTGTCCGTAATATCGGCATAATAATAAAAAGTCTCAAATTCCAAGCCTCAAATCTCAAATTCCAAGAAAAAAACAACAAATCACAAATGACTAATATACAATGACTAATGGCATTTTTTTTCTTGTGACTTTGGGCTTGAGATTTGAATCTGTAAGCTTCCCCTTAAGCTTTATCATAATTTTTTTAATTTATTAATTTTGATAAGTTCTAATATTGTTATCTTTACACATAAAATCAAATTTTGAAAATGAAAACAAAAATCGCTTTATTTTTTGTAATTACTTTGGTCGGAAATAGTTGGGCACAAGTATCAATAAATAACAATTATCCATCAAAAATGGAAGTTAGCCAAGTGTTGCAATGTAAATGGAATACGCAAGATGGCATTCCATATTCGCAAGTACCCGGAGCAAATTTAGGTGCTACTTCTTTTGAAGTGATGGAAAACAACAAAATCGCATTTTTGTGTAATTCAACAAGTGAAATTATAGTTATAAATACAATAGATGAAAAAAAAATGAATAAATTTCCTGTAGTATTTGCACCCCGGGATTTTGCTTATGATAACGGATTGTTTTACGTTTTAAGCGAAAAGCAAGTAATAGTTTATGATGCAACTGGCAAAGAAAAAAACAAATTCTCGTTTCCTGAAACTTATCTTGGAACTGAAAGATTAGCAAGATTCAGCAACGCAACTTATTTATTACTTCCTTCAGGGAATAGTTTAAAAATTGAGTCTGATGGCAATTCTATAACTTCTCAAGAAATTAATGGATGGATAACTTCTTCGGGCAAATATGTTAAAACACTATTCAATGGTGATAATTCTTACAATATAACAATGGTTTTAACAAATGGTAAAACATTTAAAAATGTTTTCAATACTAAAAATAAAATAGCTGGTGTATATATTGTTGGCTCAACAAAAAACCGAGTAATATTAGATGTTCAAACTTATATTTCAGAAAATCCGATACGTGTTGAGAGGAAAATTGTTAGTATTGAAATTACTAAGACGGGCATAGGAAATATAATTACAGAAATAAAAATTCCGGATGTTTATTACGTGTTATCAAATAAAGAATTTTTACTTTTAACCAATGGAATATTGTACAATATGATTACATCACCCGAAGGTGTTTATGTTTTTTCTTTAACCGAAACAAAAAAGAAAACAGTTAATGCCTTTCCCAAATTTTTAACTGAAAAGACATACCATTTCAACGACCATTTATTAAAAGTAGAAGAATAATTGTTTTAACAATTTAAAAAAGAAAACAAATGAAAATAATTTACAACAAATTAAATGCATTATTTATATTGTTAGTAACAATATTAACATTGAACTCTTATTCACAAATTTCAAGAACTCAAATAATTAATAACGCTGCAACCTTTACTGCTTTTTCGTGGACAGCAAGTAGTTGTAATATATGGAGTGGAACTTCATGTGGTGGTGGAAATATTTATACTGCACCATGGATTACAAGTGCTGGAACATATACTTCTTTGCCTTATTGCTGGGGTGGCTGGTCATCTTTAACTGAATATTCTACTGCAATTTCAAACTGCAAATCTGCTGGTCAGGTTTGTTCGGCTTCTGGTGGTGGATGTTCGGGAGTTCCATCTGCTCCATTGTCATGTGCAGGCGGACACGATTGTTCAGGATTAGTTTCAAGAGCTTGGGAACGCACATCAAAATATTCAACTTCTACTCTTCCAGATATTTCTTCTTCAATTTCACTATCACAAACACAACCCGGTGATATTGTTAACCTTGCAGGTTCTCATGTGAGACTTGTTGAAACAAATTACGGAAATGGTAATTACCGTGTAATTGAAGCTTCGGGTGCCGATTGGAAAGTTGCATATCACACATATACTGCTTTGCAACTTAGTAGTTATGACCCAAGATGTGCAAATTCTAATATTGTAATTGGTGGCTGCGGAACAATTGATACACTTGTTTGCGATAACGATAATTCTTGCGGACAACCAACTCCGATGGCACTTACAATTAACTCATCTTGTGTAAGTTCCAGTTGTTCAACAATTGGAGCCACTTCTCAAAGTCCCGATATTCCATATTATGGTGGTTCTGCTTGCTCCACATCATATCAGTCAGGACGATATGATGACGATGTTTGGTTTACAATAACACCAACCGATACAATTCCGGTAACAATTACAGTTAATCCAACTTCAGGAAATCTCGACCCTTGCGTTGGAGTTTATTCCGGCATTTGTTCTGCTCCAACACAAATTGCTTGTGCCGATTTGTATGGCAATATGTTACAAGAGCAGGTAACATTTACTCCAACATTAAGCACAACATATTTAATCAGAGTTTTTGGATATGATATAGGAACATATTCAGGTGATTTTGATATTTGTGCTTATTCCAATGCAACTGCCATTCCAAAAAACAATATAGCAGATAACTTCAGCATATACCCAAACCCAACAAATAGTATATTAAATATCAAATACAAAGGTTTGGAAAACGATAATTACAAAATTGTTTTAACAAATAACATTGGGCAAAAACTTAAAGAAAAAGATTTAAAATTTTCAAATAATTTTACCGAAAATCAATTTGACATTAGTGAATTTTCGAGCGGATTGTATTTTATAACAATATATTCAACTAAAATGAATAAAGTGTTTAAAGTACAAAAATTATAGTGTTTTGTTTTACAAATAATAATTTATGTTAGATTATACAAATTGCAATATCGAAAAAGTATCGGTTCATTCAGTTGGAAATAAGACTAATGATGAGGAACTTTTTCTTTCAAAATCATTGTTGGACACTTCTGATAAGTTAGTTAAAAAGTTGCTTTTTAAATTTTTTCTAACACCATTTGCTACTCCCGAATTTTATTCGTTTACTTTTTCAAATCAAGATTTTACTTTAAATCCTATATTTAAATTTGCTGCCGATATTTTTGAAAATGAAAAAACTTTTCATCAAAATTCTATAAATATTGCAAAACTTCTTTACGAACTTTCTATTCATCCGCAAATAAAATCGGGTGATTTGTTTGTAACATATTTCACAAATATTGGATTTGAAGATAAAACTATTGAAGCCATTGGAATTTTTAAATCCGAAAACAGACA
>JAVHRE010000150.1:0-4685 GCA_036171495.1 Bacteroidales bacterium | reverse complement strand
AATATCGGCTTTTATTCGTATATTTATTTGTTGCAGTTCAACAAGATTATCAGTCAAATGAATATTAAAAGGTTGACCTGTTTTGGTTAAAACAGCAAATATTCCTTCATAAATAATATGAGAAGTTTCAACAATTATTATATTTATAATTTTTTTGCTCATTTGCTTTGTTTTGCAAGTTGTTCCATTTTTTCTACCAGAGGTATTAATATAGAATCTTCAATCTGTGTATGAATATTCAAATCATATTCCAGTTCAAAAAGACAGAACAGAAGCTTTCGTCTTAATTGTCGATCTCCTTTTTGAGGCAGGTACTTAATAAGCAGGTTTTTTAGATCGGTCAGTTTTTCTTCAATGTCATTATGATGTTCTTTGTATTCGGTTACAGAGTAACTACTCACTGTGTCATCATAATTCTTTTGTGACAATTTGTTATCTAAGTTAAGCACGTATGGGAAAACTACCTGATTTTCATAATCCAAATGTTCAGTCACTTCAATAAAATATTTATCAAAAAATTTATCAATCATCAAAATCTCTGGATGGTTATTTATTTGATATATCTGTTTAATGTAATTCTGTATTTGGGGATATTTTTCTTTTAAGTAGAATTGGTGACTATTTTTCAGATAATTAATAATGGTTTGAATATCATTAGATGAACTTTCCGTCATTGATGAAGGGTTAAAACCGTTGAATAAATTGGCAATTGTTAAGAATAGTTCTGTGCTTATATTGTTTTCATTACATATTTGTTCAACTGTTTTTTCGTGTACTTCCATATTTATTTCCAAATGCTCCAACATTAACATTAAATATGGATTACTGATAATAATATCTGATGTTTTCATTTCAGATGTAATAAATATTTTATTTTTGTGATGCATAATAATAGAAATTAATTTTTACGCTACAAATTTATAAAAATAAAACATAGCAATAATGCGGGTCGGCATATTTTGCTCTTTTGGCTGCCGAAGGGTTGGCTTGTGGGCTGTGGCAGCCAAATGTGCAAAATGTGTGTAAGCAAAAAACCTGATTGCCTCTTAGGGCAAAAGAGGGAAGGGGAAAAAACAAAATAAATTCCCCCAAGTTGCACTAATTTGTCAAAGAGCTTTAAAACTGTCAAACTTCATATATTTTCAAATTTGTACTTGTCTGTCATGTTGTACGGTCTTTTCTACGCCTTGTTGGTAACTAGTTTATATGTATCCCTTCGTTATACTATGCATACCAATTTTGGGTATATATGTATGACAAAAGTTGTTTTATAAATAAATATTTTAAGCAAATTTAAAAAAAAATTAAAACAAATCATCAAAAGGTGTAATAATTATTTGATAATATTAGAGTTAAAAAAAATTATTAAGGGCAATTCATTTACCAATACCCAGTAATCCTTAAATAAAGTTGTTCGACTTTTTCGCGAGCCCATGGGGTTTTTCTGAGAAATGTTAAGCTCGATTTTATACTCGGGTTGCTTTTAAAACAATTAATGTTAATTATATTTCCCAATTCTTTCCATCCAAAATGCTCAACCAAATGTGTTACAATTACTTCTAATGTTTTTCCATGTAACGGATTATTAGGTTGTTCTTGAGTCATTTATTATTATTTTAAAACTTAAAATCTGATTTTACCATTTTTTCTTTGCTTATTAAGTTTGCCCGATTTATCGAATTTCGGATTTCTTTTCGCAGGTCCACCTAAATTTACTTTTTTATTTTTTTCCTTTTTTTCGTGAAAAGCTCCCTGTGTAAATTTTTTTGATGGAGCACGATGGCGATTTTTTTTAACAAATAAATTAGTAGGTCTTTCTTCTTCAGAATAAACATCAGATATTATTAAATTTTCGGGTAACGGTAACATTGGAATTTTTTTCTTCATCAATTGTTCAATTTCATTCTGATACGATTGCTCTATTTGATTAACAAACGAAATAGAAACCCCTGCTTTATCAGCTCTGCCGGTACGTCCTATGCGATGAATATAATCGCCCGGAACTTCGGGCATATCAAAATTTATTACATGAGTTACATCAATAATATCCATTCCGCGTGCAATAATATCTGTAGCAATTAAAAACCTGTGAGTTCCTTCCTGAAATTGTTTTAAAGTACTTAATCTTTTGTTATGAGATTTGTTAGAATGAATTACACCAAATTGTTCTGGAAACATTTGAGCAACCTGCTCAAACAAACGGTCGCCTGATTTTTTTTTATCAACAAAAATAAGCGCTTTGCTAATTTCCTTATCTTCATTAAGCAACAATTTCAAAAGATTTACTTTTGTTATAAAGTTTGGGACATGATACGCTTTTTGAATAATCTTATCTATTGGCGTGCCATGTGGTGCAATTTCTATTTTAAATGGAATTGAAATGGAATTAGCTATAAATGCTTCAACATCTTGAGTTAAAGTAGCCGAAAACATTAGATTTTGACGTTTAATTGGCAATAATTCCAACAGACTAATTAATTGAGCACGAAAGCCAAGACTAAACATTTCATCAACTTCATCAACAACTAATTTTTGAATGCTTTTAAACCGTAAAACTCCTGTAAAAGCCAAATCTATTAATCTTCCGGGAGTTGCAACCAATATATCTAATCCATTATATATCAATTGTTTTTGAGTGTTAATATTAGTTCCACCATAAATTCCGGCAGAACGCAATTGAGTGTAAGTAGTTAATTTCTGAATTTCGTTCAAAATCTGAATTACGAGTTCGCGTGTAGGAGCCAAAATCAAAATTCGCGGGTCTTTTTGGTCCGAAAATTTTAACTGCCTTAACAATGGCAATAAATACGCAAACGTTTTACCGGTACCAGTTTGTGCAATTCCTACTACATTTCTGCCAGACATAATTACAGGAAATGCTTTTTCCTGTATTGGCGTAGGATACACATATTCCAAATCTGCTAATGCCTTTAACAAAGGAGAATTTAGATTTAATTCGTCGAAAGTCACAATTATAATTTTTTTAAAGCGCAAAGGTAGTTAGATTATACGTTAACTAACTGCAATATAAAATAATTACGAATTTATTGTAATTGTTAAGATAAAATATTACCTTTGTAGTCTTGTTTCTGACATTTGCAAAAACACAAAACAAGTTGCGGAATAATCAAATAAACAAAGTGTACATTAAATAAATAAAATAAATAAGATGGTAGATGAAGGTAAATATTTGCCCCTATGGCTTAAGTATTCTGCTGTAATTCATGTGCTTTTGAAAAACACAGATAATAAAAATCAAAAACTACAACTTTACAAACATGAATTTGAACATACGGGACACAAAAAAAACGCTAACTTTTCATTCAGCTTCGATTTACTAAATGGAAAAGCTGTAAATGTTGTGAGTTCTACAAGTATAGCTCACGACCTATGGCAGGTTTTGGATAATAGTCCTGCTACAAGAAATTGGATGAAAGACCATAAAATTAAAATAAGTATAGGAAAATCATTTGAATTACAGTTTGAAAAGATATTAGAATAATAAAGAGGATTTTCAAACTAATAAATTTATATTTTGATTCAAAACGTAATTGAAATATATACCGATGGTAGTTGTCACACCGATTATAATATTGGAGCATGGGCAGCCATTTTGTTAGTTGCCAACGATAAAATACTTTTAAAAGGTGAAGCTCAAAACACAACACACAACAGAATGGAATTATTGGCTGTAATTAAAGCTATAGAGTTTGTAGATGCAAATTATAAGAATGCATCACTGATAGTTTATACTGATAGCCAGTACGTATTCCGAATTCCTGAAAGAATGGAAAAACTAAAAAAAAATAATTTTCAAACAAAAAAAGGAGTTCCATTGCACAATAACGATTTAGTACAAATTTTAATTCGTCAAATTGAAGTTCATACAATTGAATTCATTAAAGTAAAAGCACATCAGAAAACAGAATCCGGTATCATAAATTTCAATTCAGAAGTTGATAAAGTAGCACGCCAAGCGGTTAGAGATGTTGTTAAAATCAGCTATTAATTGTTTGAAAATTCACAATCTGTTTTTCAACATTTGGGGTTAATATAATTTCAATTAATTTTAAGGCTTAAAATTCATAAAAAATCTCTAAAATATAAAAACATGACACACCAAAATGATGATAATGAAAGTTTAAGTCCGCAGGAAATTAAATTTAACGATTTAATTAAACGTGGCGACGATTTATGTAACATTAGCATATATCGTTATGCAAAAGACTGGTATGCAAGAGCGTTAGAACTTCATGTAAACGATAATGTAGCTGAAAAAAAGTTAAAAGAAATATCTGTAAAACAGAAATCTGAACAAAAAACAATACTTAAAATTTTAGTTGCTGCAGTTGTAGTTATTGGAGTTGTTTGGTTTGCAACAAATTAACTATATAGTGTTTGTCTATAATATCATAAATAGTAAAAAGTCCCAAATTCCAAATCTCAAATTCCAAGAAAAAAAGAAAAAATATAACAAATCACAAATGACTAATAGACAATGGTTAATGGCATTTTTTTTCTTGAGATTTGGGACTTGAGATTTGAGGCTTGGGGCTTTCATTTTTGAAAATCTTTGACTTTACGAACAAGCACTAATTAGGTAAAAGCAGTTAATTGGGGCAATTACCAATTAGTAATTAGGCAAAACATTTTATTTATTAAAAACATCATTTAATATTTTCCCT
>JAVHRE010000149.1:0-20720 GCA_036171495.1 Bacteroidales bacterium | reverse complement strand
TTATTTTTTAATCAACAGTCAATTGTTAATTTTGCGTAACATCAGTTAATAAAAATATAACATAATGAATTATAAAGAAATCAGGCAATACAATTTCTCAAAGTGGTTTAAATTTTTAAGTTCAAGAAGTTCCGGTCCGGGAGGTCAGAATGTTAATAAAGTTAACAGCAGAATAGAATTACGTATTAAGATTGATGAATGTGATTTATTTACAGACGATGAAAAAATAATAATTTTAGAAAAACTTGCAAATAAACTCAATAACGAAAACGAACTGATTATTGTTCGCCAAACAGAACGTTCGCAACTTAAAAATAAAGAGAAAGCAATTGAGGCGTTTTACTTATTAATTGAAAAAACTTTAAAACCAAAGAAAATTAGGGTAAAATCGAAACCTTCAAAAGCATCTATTCGAAAACGATTAGAAGATAAAAAGAAAAATGCCGAAAAGAAAATATTACGAAAAAAAAATTAATGGACTAAAATTAATGATAAATAGTGCCTGCAAGAAAACATGTAAATTTGTTCTTATTTAGTTAAATGGCTAAATTGTTTTGTTGTTAAATTGCTAAATGGTTGAAATATAAATTAACAATTTAGCTATTTAACCATTATTGCAATTAATTTGTTTATTGAAAAATTTGGAATTAACTTTATAAAATAAAATAAATTAAATAGCATGAAAATTCAAACAGTAGTTGAAGATTTACAAAAATCTGAATATAAAGAGGTTTGGGACTTTCAAGAAAATTTACTTCAAAAAGTAATTTCTGAAAAAGAAAATTTTGGCAAAGCAAAGTTAAATTATTTGCTTTTTTGTGAGCATCCGCATGTTTTTACTCTCGGCAAAAGTGGTGAACAAAAAAACTTGCTCGCAAATTCTAAAGTTTTAAAAGAAATTAATGCTAAGTTTTACAAAACTGACCGTGGTGGTGATATTACATATCATGGTCCCGGTCAAATAGTTGGATACCCAATTATTGATTTAGAAGCTGTAGGTTTAGGAGTAAAAAAATATGTTTGGTCTTTAGAAGAAGCTGTAATATTAACTTTAAAATGCTTTGGTATTAATGGCGAAAGATTAGAAGGAGCAAGCGGAGTATGGCTCGACGTTGATGAACCTAAAAAAGTTCGCAAAATTTGTTCAATTGGAGTTCGAACATCAAAATTTGTAACTATGCACGGTTTTGCACTTAATGTAAATACCGATTTAAAATATTTTTCTTTTATTAACCCATGTGGATATACCGATAAAAGCGTAACATCAATGTATAATGAATTGGGTAAAAAACAATCAATAAAAGAAGTAAAGGAATATTTAAAAAAATATCTTGCTTTATATCTTAATCTTGATATTCGCTCAAATGGATAAAGAATGGATTCTAAAGCCAAGTGGGGACGTTCAGCTGATACAGGAATTGGCTTTAAAATTAGATGTTGACCCAGTAATTGCAAATCTTTTAATTCAGCGTGGACTAAAGACTTACAAAGAAGCTGAACGATTTTTTAATCCCGATTTAGCCAATTTGCATGACCCTTTTTTAATGAAGGATATGGATAAAGCCATTATCAGAATTGAAAAAGCATTTGAGAATAACGAAAAAATATTAATTTATGGCGATTATGATGTAGATGGAACAACTGCAGTTGCTCTGACTTATTCGTTTTTTAAAAAAAGATATTCCCAAATAAGATATTATATCCCCGATAGATATGGTGAAGGTTATGGCATTTCTTTTAAGGGAATTGACTATGCTGCAAATAATAATTATTCATTGGTTATTGCATTGGATTGTGGAATAAAAGCAATTGAAAAAATAGAATATGCAAACAGCAAAGGAATTGATTTTATTATTTGCGACCATCATCTTCCGGGTGCTCGTATTCCAAATGCTATTGCAGTTTTAGATGCAAAACAACAGGGATGTAATTATCCATTCAAAGAACTTTCGGGTTGTGGTGTAGGTTTTAAGCTAATTCAAGCATTTTGTATTAAAGAAGGTATATCATTAGATAATGTATTTGAATATTTAGATTTAGTGGCAGTTAGTATTGCTTCTGATATTGTTTCAATGACAGGCGAAAATAGAATTTTTGCTTATCATGGAATGAAAAAACTAAACGATAATCCTGTAATTGGTTTAAAAGCTATTAAAATAGTTTCCGGCATTGAAAATATTGATATGAATATCAGTGATATAGTTTTTAAAATTGGACCAAGAATAAATGCTGCAGGTAGAATTGAAACCGGAACAAAAGCTGTTGAATTGCTTGTGTCGCAAAATGAAGAAGACGCATTAAGATTTGCTAAAGATATTGATGAATGTAATCAGAACAGAAAAGACCTCGACCAAAAGATTTTTTTTGATGCTCAGGAAATGATTCAATCAAGCGAAGAACTTAAAAATAAAAATACTACAGTTTTATATAATCCCGAGTGGCATAAAGGTGTCGTTGGAATTGTTGCCTCCAGATTAATAGATTGTTATTACCGCCCAACTGTAATATTAACCAAATCAAACGGGTTTATTAATGGTTCGGCAAGAACTGTTGAGGGTTTCGATTTATATCATGCTATTGACCAATGTGGTCATTTACTCGAAAATTACGGTGGACACATGTTTGCTGCCGGAGTAACAATGAAATCGGAAAATCTTGATAAATTTATTGAACTTTTTGAAGAAGTTGTTACAAAAAATATTACTAAAGAACAACTTACGCCACATATAGAGGTTGATAGTGAAATTAACTTATCGCAAATTGATGCTAAATTTTATAGAATACTACAACGATTTCAGCCTTATGGTCCAGGCAATATGACACCAATTTTTGTTGCTAAAAATGTATATGACCTTGGAACCGGTAAAACTGTTGGCAAAAAAAATGAACATCTTAAACTTGATATTCGTCAGGATAATTGCCCAACAGTTTTTCCTGCAATTGGCTTTGGACTTGGAAGTAAAGCAACCGGAATTACCGAAACAAGAAATTTTGATATTTGTTTTTCGATTGATAAAAACGACTTTATGAACAAAATTTCGTTACAATTTCGATTACGGGATATTAAATTTAAAAAGTACGAATAAAAATCAAGTGTTTTATTTGAACTTATGAGGACTTCTAAAAATACTCAAATCGTCATGTTGTCCCGCTTAGACGGAATCAGCATCTCACAATCTAAGGTTTGCCTTCAATATGAGATGGCGGATCGTCATCCTGAGCTTGTCGAAGGACCGCCATGACGCTCCCGCTTTAGGCGGGATTTAGGACCCACCTTATCTTTTTTAACATTTTACTTATTGTTAATCCAGTTTACAATTTTTTCGCAATTGGGTTTTTCTTTTGTGCTAACCCAATCAACAATATTTCCTTTTTCGTCAATCATAAATTTCTGGAAATTCCATTTTACAGGCGCATCAAGCACACCATTATTTTCCTTTTTTGTTAGCCAATTATAAAGAGGATTAATACTGTCTCCTTTAACCGAAATTTTTTCCATCATCTGAAAAGTAACACCATAATTTCTTTGGCAAAATTCTTTTATTTCATCATTAGTCCCAGGTTCCTGATGTAAAAAATTATTTGCCGGAAAACCAATAATCGCAAATTTATCATTGCCATACTTTTTGTTAAGTTCTTCCAAATCTTTGTATTGTGGTGTGAAACCGCATTTCGATGCTGTGTTTACTACTAACACTTTTTTGCCTTTTAAATTAGATAAAGGAAAATCTTTGCCATCAATTGTTTTTACTGTAAAATCGTAAAACGAACCTTTTTGTTGTGCATTTACATTTATGCTAAAAAGGTAAATTGAAAATAAAATTGTTGTTTTCATGATTTTTCTGAATTTGATTATTTGCAAATTTACAAAATTTATAGGCTGCTTATTTTTAAAACAATAATTTATTGCGATAATTTTGGTTTTATTAATTAAATTGATTTAAATTTATACTTTATTTCAAAATAATTAATAATAGCAATTTGATTTTCAAAATAAAAAATGAAACAAATTACAATAATATTTTTTGTTATATTTCTTTCATGTGTTTGTAACGCTCAATCAAATAATGACTTAATAAAAGATAGTTCAAAATTTTTTTTAAATACATTTAAGTTTAATTCACCTAACAAAACTCTAAATAATAACTTAAATGTTCCAAGTTTTGATTTTAAAAGTCCAACAAGATTTACATTATATAATGACACTTTGAATAAATATCAAATACTATATGATAATTATAGACACGAATATAAACCTATTCAACCTTATGGTAATTTTGGAAGTGCATTACTTGGTGGCACTTTAAACTGTTTAATTATGTTATTTGAGAAGAAATAATAAATTAGCTTTAAGGGGACTTCTAAAAATACCAAAATCGTCATGTCAGCATCTCATAATTCCCTAATAATCAGATTCCGAAACATACTTCGGCTTACTTCGACTGCGCTCAGCACAAGTTGCTCAGTGTAAAAGCTCGAAATGACGTATCGTTAATTTTTAGAAGTCCCCATAACAAATGTATTATAAAGTGATTGAAAATTTTGTTTGTGGTTTGTTAATATTTTCAATTTCGATAAATTGCACTTTTGGGAAATTAGTAATCAAGTATTGTTTTAAATAGTCTTTTGAATCTTTGTTAATTGTTTTGTTTTTTGAAATAAAATTATTGTAAATAATTGCTTTAAGTCTTATTTTTCTTTTTTTTATTGCTTCTAAACTTAAAATTGTGTGATTTATACTTCCTAATTTTCCGGATGTTATTAATATTAATGGATATTTGTTTGAAACAATATAATCTATTAAATACATATTGTTATTTAAGGGTACAAAAAGTCCACCAACTCCTTCAATTAATACATATTCAAAATGTTTTTCGAGTTCTTTTGTTGCTTTTAATATTTTATCGGTATTAATTTCAATGTTTTCAAGTTTTGCTGATAAATGAGGCGATGCAGAAAATTTAAAAACATAAGGGCAGGTGAGTCCTTGTAAATCAAATTTATTTAGCTTTTCGCCCATTATTTCACGATGTTTTAAAATGTCTTCTGATAATTTGTTACAACCTGTTTGAACAATTTTTTGAGTAATTACTTTGTAACCTTGTTTTTTTAAATATAAAGCTATTAAACCTGTAGCAATGGTTTTACCAGTGTCTGTATCAATTCCCGAAATGAATATGGTTTTACATTTCATGTTTAAAATTTTCAAGAAGTTTAATAATATTTTCGATTTCAGATTTTTCCATATTTGCAGTTAGCGAAAACCTTAATCTTGATGTTCCATCTGGGACAGTTGGTGGTCGAACAGGCAAAATAAAAATTCCATTATCTTGTAAGTAGTCAGCTAATTTTATGCACTTTATATTTTCTCCAACAATTAATGGGATTATTTGGCTTGAGCCATTTGTTTTATATCCCAACGATGAAATTTTATTTCTAAAAAAATCACTTATTTGCTTTAAACGATGTCGTTCATTTTCCATTGTTGTAACATATTGCATGACAAAATATGTCCATTCTAAAGTTATTGGGGGTAGGGCGGTAGTATATATTAACGAACGCATTTTATTAATCAGGTAATTTCTAAACACATTGTTACATATAACAAAAGCTCCTTGCGATGCAATAGCTTTTCCAAATGTGCCAACTATAAAATCAATTTTGCTTGTAATATTTAATTCTTCTGAAAGTCCAAGCCCTTGTTTGCCTATTGTTCCAATTGCATGTGCCTCATCTACATATAAAAACGTGTCGTATTTTTCTTTAATTTCAATAAGTTTAAGTAAGTCGGCATAATCTCCATCCATACTAAATACTGATTCGGTAACAATGAACACATTTTTATATAAATGTCTTTTTGTTTTAAGTATTTCTTCTAATTGTTCAGTTTTATTATGCCGGTAATAAATATTTTCTGCTTTCGATAGTTTAATCCCATCAATAATGCTTGCATGAACAAGTTTATCGCTAATTATTAAATCGTTTTTAGTGGTAATCGCAGGAAGAATCCCAATATTTGCATGATATCCGCTATTAAAAACCAAAGCCGCTTCACTTTTGTATAATGTTAACAAATAATTTTCTAATTGTGTATAATGTTCGGAGTTACCTGTAAGCAATCGCGAAGAACTATTACTGCCTAAAAAATTATTGGAATTTAAAACTTTATTCTTTAAAAAATTATTCCAAAGTGCAGTATCGCATGATATTCCGAGATAATCATTTGACGATAAATTTAAGTATTGCTTATTTTCGAATTTAATGTATTTTCCATTCTTAAATGTTTCGCGTAATATTCGATAACTGTTATTTTTAATTAAATTTTCAATATTATTTTTGTAATATGTTAAATTCATATATTATAATTTATTTGCAACGTGTAAAATTGAATCACAAAGTTTTTTTAACTCGTTGTTTTTTATTATGTATGGAGGCATTAGGTAAATTAATTTCCCGAATGGTCTGAGCCAAACTCCTAATTTTACAAACTCTTTCTGACATTTTTCTACATCTACATTTTGCTTCATCTCAACTACACCAATGGCACCAATAACTCTAACATCTGCAACATTTTTTAATTTTTTTGCAGGCGCAAGCCACTTTTGTAAATTGTTTTGAATTTGTAAAATGTTTTTTTGCCATTTGGAGTTCAATAAAAGCTCAATAGATGCTAACGAAACCGAACATGCTAAAGGATTAGCCATAAATGTTGGACCGTGCATAAAAACTCCTGGTTCTTTATTCGAAATTGTTTTTGCAATATTTTCTGTGCAAATTGTTGCCGCAAAGCTCATGTACCCACCGGTCAATGCTTTACCTATGCACATTATATCTGGAGAAACATTTGCATGTTCGCAGGCAAAAAGTTTTCCAGTTCTTCCAAATCCGGTTGCTATTTCATCAAATATAAGCAAAATGTTATATTTATCGCATAATTTACGAGCTTCAATTAAATATTGAGGGTGATAAAACCACATTCCTCCGGCGCCCTGAACAATTGGTTCTAAAATTAAAGCTGCAATATTTTTATTTTCTTTTTCAAATAATGTTTTTAAAGGCTCAATATCAATTGGATTCCATTTTTCGTTGAACTTTGTTTTTGGCTGAGAAACAAAATACTGAACTGGCAAACTTTCTTTAAAAATATGGTGCATGCCTGTTTCGGGGTCGCAAACCGACATAGCGTTCAAAGTATCACCATGATATCCAGAACGAATTGTTGCAAAGTGTTTTTTCTCTTTTTTATCCAACGAATACCAATATTGTATTGCCATTTTCATTGCCACTTCTACAGAAACAGAACCCGAATCGCAATAAAATATTCTTGTCAAATTTTTTGGAAGTATTTCTAAAAGTTTTTTTGTTAAATTTATTGCAGGTGTATGTGTAAATCCGCCAAACATTACATGTGCCATTTTGTTTAACTGCTCTGTTATTGCTTTATTTAATTTCATGTTGTTATAACCATGAATAACTGCCCACCACGATGACATTCCGTCAATTAATTTTGTGCCGTCTTCTAATTCAATATAAACTCCTTTTGCCGATTTTACCGGATAAACAGTAAGTGGTTTTGTTGCAGAAGTGTATGGATGCCAGATGTGTTCCTTATCAAACTGTAATAATTTTGAAATAGAGTTGTGCATTATTGATTTAGGATTAAGGATTTACGATGGTTCGACTTCGTTCACCACAGGTTTAGAATTTGTAAAAGTGAAACCATTTTTACGAATTTGTTCAAGGTCTTCGTCAATGTTTTTGCCAACGGTAGTTAGTAAATCGCCAACCAATGCAGCATTTACGCCGGAGTTTAGTAATTTTTCTTCGAGATGCGAAATTTGTAATCTGCCACCGGCAAAGCGAATATATGCATCAGGATTAATAAATCGGAAAAGAGCAAAAGTTATTAAAATTTCGTTATCGGAAAGGGGAGGAGTGTTTTCGAGTGCAGTGCCTTCTATTGGATTTAAAATGTTAATTGGAATTGATTTTACCTCTAAGTTTTTAAGTTCAAAAGCTAATTCTACACGTTGTTTAATTGTTTCGCCCATTCCAATAATTCCTCCGGAACAAACATCTAAACCAACTTCTTTTGCTAATTTTAATGTGTTTATTTTTTCGTTGTAAGTATGAGTAGAGCAGACATTTGGAAAAAATGAACGAGAAGTTTCTAAATTGCAGTGGTAATGTTTAATTCCAATATCTTTTAGTTTTTGAAGCTGTTCTTTTTTTAATAATCCCATTGAGGCATCAATTTCAATATTTGTTTCCTTTTTAATAGCATGATATATTTCAATAAGTTGAGCGAGTTTCTCATCGGTAACTGTTTTGCCACTTGTTACAAGAGAAAATTTATGGACCCCTTTTTTATTGTTATTTATAGCTTGTTTTACGGCTTCTTCTTTATCAATAATATCATAAGTTTCGATATTTGTTTTGTGAAACGATGACTGTGAGCACCATTTACAGTTTTCGGAACATTTTCCCGACTTTGCATTTACAATTGAACAAAGGTTAAAATAGTTGCCTGTAAAATGTTTACGGATTTCATTAGCCGAATTGCATAAATAATCTATTTCAGTAGTTTTACTTAGCTCAAGTGATTCTTCAAAATCAATATTGCCTCCACTTATTATTCTATTTGTTAATAAATCAATTTTTTGCTTTGTCATAACATTAATATTTATAAATAAAAAATGCGTAAACAAAGTTCACGCATATAAAATTATTAATAGTATTTTTTAAAAATATATTTTGTTTTGTTGAAATGTTATTTGTATGAATATCAGTAAACAATAAATTATTTAATAATTTTTCATTTATTATTAACTCATCAATATTTGGTGGTGTTTCGTCATGAAAATTGCTGTTTACATTAATAAAAGTTTGAATTGCACTAAAAGTTTTACTTCTTTTTATAAAACCTTGTGAAACTTCAATTTTAAGGTTTGAAATTTTTATTATTCTTCCAATTGATAAAAAAACTGCATACGCCTTTCTGCTCCATCTTGAAAAGTTGAGGAGTTTTTTATTTTGCAGAGATTTAAAACAATTATTATTTTGCATATATTAATGTCTCTTCCTAAAATTACTTTACCAAATTTTAATTCTCTTATCTGCTGCTACAAACTTTGAGTCAGTTTCTTTTATATTAAACGCTTTGTAAAAATCGTCGGAATGATATACAGGAATGTTAACACGTGCAAGGGCAGGGGAGTGAACGTCTTCTTTTAACCGACGCATTAACTCTTGGTCGCGAATTTGTTGTCGCCATATTTCAGCAAACGAAAGATAAAATCTTTGAATTGGTGTAAAACCATCAATAGTTTTCTCGTTTCCTTTTAATGTTTTCTTTAAAGCATCAAGCGAAACTGAAACTCCACCAAAATCGGCAATATTTTCACCAAGTGTTAACTTGCCATTAACGTGCAAGGTATCAAGAATTTTAAAATTGTTGTAAACATTAACTATAGGTGTAGTTTGTTTTTTGAAATTATCAATATCTTGTTGTGTCCACCAGTTTTTTAAATTCCCATCTTTATCATACTGGCAACCTTGGTCGTCAAATCCATGCGTCATTTCGTGACCAATTACTGCTCCAATTCCACCGTAATTTACAGCATCATCTGCATCTTTATTGAAAAATGGTGGTTGTAAAATTGCAGCCGGAAATACTATTTCGTTCATATTTGGATTATAATAAGCATTTACAGTTTGTGGTGTCATATCCCATTTTGAGCGGTCAACAGGTTTATCAAATTCAGAAATCATTCGTTTGAATTCGAAGTTATCGCAAGAAATAACATTTAACACATAAGGTTGGTTCGAGATTTTTAAATTTGAATAATCTCTCCATTTATCGGGATACCCAATTTTAAGATTAATCGTTTCCAATTTTTCTACTGCCTTAACTTTTGTTTCGGGTGTCATCCAAGTAAGTTGCTGAATATGTTTTTTTAATGAAGCTTTTAAGTTTTTTACTAATTCCAACATTCTTGTTTTAGCTTCGGCGGAAAAATATTTTTCGACATAAATTTTACCAACTGCTTCGCCTAACATGTTGCTTGTAATTTCAACAGTTCTTTTCCAGCGTTCTTTCATTTTTGTTTTTCCTGAAAGAATTGTTCCATAAAAATTAAATTGGATTTTTTCAAAATCACTACTCAAATACGATGCGTAACTGTTTAATAGATGGAATGTTAAATAATCTTTCCAATCGTTTATTGAAATAGATTTCATCATTTTTCCAATTTCTATAATAAAAGAAGGTTGATTTACATTTATTTCTTTAATACTGGTTTTTCCAATTATGCTAAAATATAAACTCCAATCAAAATCGGGTGAGAGTCTTTGTAATTCAGCCAAAGTCATTTTATGATACAATTTTTGTGGGTCTCGCATTTCAACTCTTGTCATTGAAGCTTTTGCCAATCTTGTTTCAATTTTCATAATGTTATTGGCTACTTTACCAACTTCATTTTCTTTGTATTTTCCAGTAAGAGTAAGTAAATTGGTTATGTATTTAACGTATTCTTTTCGGAGTATTTGTGATTGTTCGTCGTTGCTTATATAATAATCACGGTCGGGCAATCCAATTCCACCTTGCATAATTTGGGCAATAACCATTTTGCTGTTTTTGTCATCTTGATTACCCAAGATATAAAACATTGGGTTAACCTGAATTGTGTGAAATTTAGCCACTTGAGTAACAAGGTCTTTAGAATTTTTTATTTCTGATATTTCATTAAAATATGGAGTAAGTGGTTCTAATTTAAGTTTTTCAATAGTAACTGTGTCTAATCCGGATGAATAAAAGTTGGCAATTTTTTTAAGTTCACTGCCTTCTTTTGCATCTTTAGAGTTTACAGCATTTTCAAATAATTCTTTTAGCATTTTGGTATTGTCTTCGTCAAGTTGATGAAAAGAACCAAAAACGGAATATTCTTCTTTAATCGGATTATTTTTGAGCCAGTTACCATTTGCATACATATAAAAATCGTTGCCCGGCGTAATGGAAGTATCCATGTTGGCGGGATTAATTGACATCGTTTCCATTTTTTTTTCAGTCATATTACTTGATTCTGTTTTATTTGTTGATTCGTTTGAACATCCTGTAATTAAAGCTATTGAAGCAGTAATTAATAATAAATTATTTTTAAAAATCATAAATTAATATTTTTTCAAAGCTAATTAATATTTTTAAAACGGGGATATTGGTTGCAATGTATAGATTTTATTTTTTTGTTGTGCTGAACAGCCTGTCCTGATATTGACGAAGGGAAGAAAGCATCTTTTACAATATTTATATAAAGGTGATGAGTGGGGCGGAGACTCTTCGCATACTCAAAATGACAGTGGGGTGCATGTTGGAAACCAAGTTTCTTTTATTCTGATTTTTTTGTCATTCTGAGTGATTAGCGAAGAACTTAGCGAAGCGATCTCACGAACACCTTGAAAATAAAATTAAAATGTGAGTAATCTCATCTATAATAATATGAAACTATAGTTGGTTAACAATGCCAATAATGTAACAAAGTGAAATGGTTATCTCTTAACATCTTACACTAATAATTAAGTGCAGCTTTAACAAACTCAACAAATAAAGGGTGTGGATTTTCAACAGTGCTGCGATATTCGGGGTGAAATTGTACTCCAACAAACCATTTGTGAGAAGGGATTTCAATAATTTCGACAAGATTCATATCGGGGTTAATACCCGAAACTACCATTCCTGCTTTAATAAAATCTTGTAAATAAATATTGTTAAATTCGTAACGATGACGATGTCTTTCGTGAATTGAATTTTTTTGATATGCTTTTTGTGCAATTGTGCCTTTTATTAAATTACAAGTATATGCTCCCAGACGCATTGTGCCACCTTTTTCGGTAATTTCTTTTTGTTCTTCCATTAAATCAATAACAGGGTGGGTGGTAGTTCGGCTCATTTCTGTAGAGTGAGCATCGGTATATCCAATTACATTTCGTGCAAATTCTATAACAGCACATTGCATACCAAGGCAAATACCAAAAAATGGTATATTGTTTTCGCGTGCATATTTTACAGCTAAGATTTTTCCATCAATACCTCTATGACCAAATCCGGGAGCTACAAGTATGCCATTAAGCTTAGATAATTTCTCAAGCATATTAGTTTCGTCGAGAGTTTCGCTATGAATAAGATGAATATTTACTTTGCACTCATTAACTGAGCCGGCATGAATAAACGACTCTATAATTGATTTATACGCATCGGCAAGTTCAACATATTTGCCAACTATTCCGATAGTAACTTGTTTCTTGGGATTTTTAAGTTTTTTTAAAAAGTTTCGCCATTTTGTAAGTTCAGGTTTTTGTTTAGGTGTGATTTTAAGTTTTTTAAAAACTATTTCGTCGAGTTTTTCTTCGTGCATTAATATTGGAACTTCGTAAATAGTGCTAACGTCTCTTGATTCGATTACAGAATCAATATTAACATTACAAAATAATGCAACTTTTTTACGAACATCGGCTGTAATACGCTTTTCGGCACGAAGAACTAAAATATCCGGCTGAACTCCGGCTTCTAACAACATTTTAACACTATGTTGAGTAGGTTTGGTTTTAAGTTCACCGGTTGCACTCAAATATGGAACGAGTGTAAGATGTATTACAAGTACCTTTCCGGGCATTTCCCAACGTAATTGACGAACTGCTTCGATGTATGGTAACGATTCAATATCACCAACTGTTCCTCCAATTTCAGTTATTACAATATCAAATTTATGTTTTGTACCTAACAGTTTAATACATCGTTTAATTTCATCGGTAATATGAGGGATAACCTGAACGGTTTTGCCGAGATAATCGCCTCTGCGTTCTTTATTTATAACATTTTGGTATATCCTTCCGGTAGTAATGTTATTAGCTTGTGATGTGGGAATATTTAAAAATCTCTCGTAATGTCCTAAATCAAGGTCAGTTTCGGCTCCATCATTTGTAACATAACATTCTCCATGTTCATAAGGGTTAAGAGTTCCCGGGTCAACATTCAAATACGGGTCGAGTTTTTGAATTGTAACATTGAGCCCGCTTGCCTGTAATAATTTTGCCAGCGATGCCGAAATAATACCTTTACCAAGTGATGAAGTAACTCCACCTGTTACAAATATATATCTTGTGTTAGCCATAAATCAGAATCAAAATTAATTATTAATTATTAATTATTAATTATTAACGATTAATAACGAACATTATTCATTAAACATTAACCATTATTCATTATTATTAAAATGTAAGGTTTGCCCCAATACTTGGAATAATTGGCAACTGATTAACTCTTTCGTGCTTTACTCTATCGTAATAAAAAATGTTTTGACGGTCATATACATTAGTAGTACTAAATGTTATATCAAGTATTGAGTTTTTTGATAATTCAAAAGTTTTTTTAATAGTAATATCTAATCTATGATAATCGGGTAATCGTCCGTTATTTAAATTACCATATAATATTCCTATTTGTCCATTTTCGGTAATAGGGTTAGCATTAGCTCCGTTTAAAGATAATTGTTCGTAATACCCGGCAGTTTGACTAAATGGGAAACCTGAACCGAAGTTCCAACGGGCACTTAGTTCCCAATCTAATCCTTTGCCAAATGTACGTGTAGCAACCAAATTTATGTTGTGTCTCCTGTCATAATTAGGTAAGTATGTATTTAGTCCATCGAATCTGTTAACATATCCAAGCGAATACACAACCCAAATATATGTTCGTTTAAAATCGTATTTTAAAGTAAAATCTACACCATAAGCATCGCCGGTTTCAATTACAAAGTCTTTTTTCAGGTCATCGGGTATATCGTGATTATCAGCTATATCATCATAAATTTTATCTCTGTTTAAGTTAGTTAGTTGAGTGCTCCGTTTAATATAACCTTCAACATTAAGGTCAATTTTTTTAGTTAAATCGGCTTCAAATCCTAAAATTGTATGCCATGCTTTTTGAATAGAGCTTTTAACAGTCTTGCCATTAAATTCGCTTGGTAAATCGCCAAGTTCGGGGCTGCTTAAAAATCCATAAAAAAGGTTTACGACATCACGGTCGCTGCTTGCAGCAACAAAATTTTGAGAATATAAACCTCCGGCAAATTTTAATCTAAAATGTTTGACAACATTATATTTAATTCCTAAACGAGGTTCGGGAGATACTTTAGAAAGTGAAGCATAATATTGAAGACGCATTCCGGGTTCAATAATAAATTTGTCTAATGTTATTTTATATTTCACAAATGCACCAAGTTCGGTAGTATATTGTTGCTGGTCAATTTTGCGGTTAGCGCTATTATAAAAATTAAAATCTGTTTTAAATCCTAACGTTTCAACTCCGTAGTTAAGTTCATTTTTGCCATTAAAATAAACAAATGAAAATCCAAGATTATAACCATTTATTAAGCTATTGCGAGGTAATTGGTCGAGTTCGTTTAATGTTATATCATAATTGGAAAAACTGAAATTAAATTTGAATAGAAAAGGTGAACCGGCAGGAACAAGAATAATATTGCTACCAATTCCATAAGATTTCCAATCTAAATTTGAGAGAGCCTGATATTTTACTTTATCTGTAAAGTTAAAGCCAAATAAATTTATTTTACTGCCATTTTCGGTATTTAGAGTCAGTTTTCCATAAAAGTCGGTAAAAGAAAATGGAATGCCGGCTGAATCAACATAGCTATATAAATATTTTGAAGATTCTTTAATGTATGATGTTTTTCCGGAGAAAATATAAGTTAGTGAAGTTTTGCTATTATCTGCACCTTTAAATATAGGACCTTCGAGTAAAAGTTTAGAGCCAAATGTAGTTGCTGATATTTTACCAGCCAGACGATTTTTATTACCATCGCGCATTGTTATGTCCATTACCGATGAAATTCTTCCACCATATTCGGCATTAAATCCGCCGGTATAAACATCGGCGTTGCGAATAATATCCGAATCGAAAACCGAAAAGAACCCAATTGAGTGAAATGGGTTGTAAATAACCATTCCATCTAAAAGAACTTTGTTTTGAATAGGCGAGCCACCTCTTATATATAATTGTCCACCCTGGTCGCCTGTAAAAACAATACCGGGTATAACCTGCAGATATTGAGCAAAATCTGGTTCACCACCAACGCTTGGAATTCGTTCTATTTGTTTAGGAGTAATTTTGTTAACTGAAATACGTACTTGTTCTGTTTTGTCTTGTTTTTCGGCAGATACAACTGCTTCATTAAGCACAACTGCCGATTCGGTTAAATATATTTTTTTTGTAATTAGCTCTTTATCTTTTAATGTGATTTTTACCGACATAGAATCGTATCCAATAAAGTTAACTTGCAAAGAATAGTTGCCGGCAGGAACTTTTGTAAGATTAAAAAATCCATTTACATCGGTAGAACCACCAATTTTTGTACCTCTTAAAAAAACATTAGCAAATGGAACGGCTTCTCCATTTTTTTTTTCGTAAACAAAACCCCTTATTACGCCTTGCGACAATATATTTGTCGAATTAATTAACAATAATACAGTTGCAATGATAAAAAATTTGTACATAATTAATTTTTAAAGATATTATCGAGATATTTTATTTGTTCTTTTATAATTGTAGCTTCTTTTTTGCCTTCTTCAATTTTTAAAGTAAAATCTTTAAGTAGTGATTCTGAGTTTTTAGATTTTGAGAAAAAGCCAATGTTGTTTTCTGAAGTTTTAAGTTCGGCTTCAATTTGATTTAATTTTTTTACAAGTGTTTCTCTTTCGTAATGAAGTTTATCTTGAGCATTTTGCTGTTGCATAATGTCTTCAATACGCATTTTAAACTTTATATTTTCTTTTTTCTTGTCGTCAACTTTTAATGAATTAAAGGCATTGCTAATAGCTTTTCTATATTGTTCCTGAATGCTAATTCTTTTATTTTCCGGTACATGACCAATTTCAACCCAATCTTTTTGAAATTGTTTTATGATATTTAAGTCTTCTTCGCTGTTTTCGGTAAATTGATATTGAGCAATACTTTCGATGAGTTGTTCTTTTTTCTTTAAATTTTCATCTAACAGTCCATTAATTGTACTAAAATGAGTTGTTCTTTTTTCAAAAAAATCGTTGCAGGCAACTCTAAATCTGTTCCACATTTTATCGGAAACACGACGTGGAACTGGTCCAATATTTTTCCATTCTTTTTGAAGTTTAATAAGTTCGTCAGTAGTTTTTTTCCAATCGGTGCTATCTTTCAGTGATTCGGCTTTTATGCAAATATCAGTTTTTATCTGAAGGTTGTTATTTTCTTCTTCCATAATAAGTCCGTAGAATTCTTTTTTAGCAGCAAAAAAGCTATCGCTTGCATCTTTAAATCGTTTAAATATTTTAGTGTTTTCCGATTTAGGTACCATCCCAATAGTTTTCCAGACTTGCTGAAGTTCAATAAAATCGTTTGTAGCGTTTTCCCATTCTTTAAAACGCTTATAAACTTTTGATGCTATTTCTTCGGCTTTTTCGCAAAGTATGGTTTTAGCATTTAAGTTGCCTTCAAGTTCATCTTTTTTCTTTAAAAAATATTCCTGATGGTTTTTGTGTATTTGTATTGTCGCTTCGTGTAATCTTTGCCAAATTTCATCTTTTTTATCGGGTGCAACCGGACCAATTTCGCGCCAACGTTCGTGTAATATTTGAAGTTCGCCAAATGCCTTTCTAACATCTTTTTCAATAATAAGCGATTCGGCTTTTTCGCAAAGTTCAATTTTACTTTCCTGATTGCGACGAAAATCTAAATCGCGGGCTTCTTTATTTAATTTTAACCAATCGTAAAATTCTTGAATGGTAAAGTGATACGAGTCGTAAAGTGTTTTCATCTCATTTTGTGGTATAAGCCCGGTCTTTTTCCACTTATCTTGCAGATAATGAAAATCTTCGATAGTATGTTGTAACAATTCAGGTTTGTTAATTAATTCTTTAATTGCTCCAATAATTTCTTGTTTAGTTTTTAAGTTATTGGTTTTTTGTTCATCAATAGTTTTTGTTAATTCGTTTCTACGCTCACGATAATCTTTGTAAAGTTGTTTAAATTCTTCTTCAACCTTATCGGGTTCTTGTACATATTTTTCTAAATCACCGCCTTTTTCGATAAATTTTTTACGAAACTCTTCGTTTTCTGCTTTATTTTTTTTATAAAAATTTGTTTTAATATTTTCAATTTCATTTCTTAAATAAGTAATTTGTCCTTCGCTTAAAATTTGTTTGAATTTCTGAATTAATTCTAATTTTGTTAAGCTCGAGTAATCAATATAGCTATCTTCAACGTCAATATTTTGAATTTCGTTTTTTATATTATCTAAAGAAGTAGAACCAACTACATCGTTATCTGCTTTATTCTCCGGTTGCAAATCAAAAGTGCGAGTGGTAACATTTTTTGAGGTTATTTCTGTTTCATTGTTCTCTAATGATTTACTTTCAGTATTAGATTCTATACTATTATTTTCAGTTGAGAAATCACCCGTTGAGTTTTGTTCTAATTTGTTTTGTTCCATGAAAATTTAATTAACACAATAAATAATTGATTTTTAAAACACGAAATTATATATTTAACTGCTAATAGCAAAAAAATAAACAATAAATTTAATTTTGAATTTAGACCTAACAGGTCTCGAAGACTTGTTAGGTCTAATTAGTGTTTGTCCATAATGTCCGATTTACTCACATTTATGTTTATTTTTAAAGGTGTTTGTGAGATCGCTTCGCTAAGTTCTGCGTTATTCTCGTTTTTAAAATCAGTCATTCCGCTTAGGCGGAATGTAAGCTTCCCCGAAATTCGTCCATTTAAAAATAGAAATCAAAATTTTTTATAATTTTAAATGGAGAAAAAAAATGGAAAAAACACAGTTTACCGAAAATCAAATCATTGCTATGTTGAAGCAACATGAGCAAGGGATGAAAGCCGTTGGTAACGATTGGCGACTTGGTATCGGGCGGGATTAATAGCACCGTTCCTGTTATACGCTACAAAGATAATTAATTAGGACTTACGCAATCCCGCCTAAGCGGAATATTTTTGACACTTTGTTATGGTTATTGAGTTATTTGTTATTAAGTTATTTGGTTATTAACTCAATAACATAATAACCTATTAACTTATTAATCTATTCGTGCAATTCGTGTCATATTGTTTTTTTTTGCGTAAGTCCTATTAATTTAATAATGGTTCAAGTTGCACGTCTGCCCCGCCTGATGCCAAGCCTTGCGGTTATACACTGGGCAAATCCACCTAATAGCTTATCTGTCATGGCTTTCAAAATTTAGTTTTTTTTAGGTCGGGGGAAATTTATTAAACCTGAATTAAAATAACCCTTCGGAGATAGTTTTACCGCTTATTACATCCTCAAGCGCTTTTTCAAAACAAACTGCGGTTTCCAAAACTTCAGGTGTGGTTTTTATCGTTTTTTTTGATAATTTGTCACAATATCTGCACTCATCGCAATTTGATTGAGAACAGCTTTTTGTTTTAAAAAAATCAAGGAAACCATCAAGCGCTCTGTTATCTATATAAGGAAGTGCGGGATTAAAATCCGGCTTCATGTACTTTGCCAGCACGAATTTTATAATATAGGTGGGAATATTAAATAGCTCCATCAGATTCCCATCTAGCCTCCTGTTTGAATAAGCTTTTACTGTTTTTAAAATATATTCGGTACTTGCTGTTCTATCGCCGATCTTAAAATTTTCTATTCCAATATCCTCGTAGGTAGAAAGGTCTTCAGGTCTCACCCATGTTGACCTTATTAATTCTTTAGGGTTCTCCAGTCGGGTTTTCATGCAGTTGTACCAGCAATATTCTATGTAATAGCCCTTGCTTGGATGTCCGCTTTGTGAACCATGCGCTAACTGTTCGGCATGATAAAAAGAATAGGGACACTGGTAAAGACAATGTCCGTTGACCAAAACCGTCATTTCGGTTTTTAAAGCCTTCCTCATTTTTTTTAAAAGCGCAAGTTCTCTGTTGATATTCGGGTCTATAACAATATCGTCAGCACCCATTTTTGCAAAATACTTTGCTCTTTCAACGGTGTTTATCCTGGCAAAAATAGAGGTGCATATTTTCATGTCGGGATAACGTTTTTTTACAACCTGAATAAGATAAGGCGTTGCAATAGTAAGGCAATCCACGCCTATCGAATTAAGCCATTCCAGATGAACAATGAAATTCTTATTCCATTCTTTAGTGAACTCCATATTATCCAGACAGGCTGCATTCATTAGGTAATTAAAACTTATTCCACGACTACGTACTTCTTTAATATATTTTTCAACATCTTCTTTTTTGACCTTGCTCAATGCAGCAGTAGGGCGTCCTCCTCCAACAAGGTCGCTGGGCAGTATGCCAAACATACTTTTTACAGGAAGACCACTGATGTTATCTAAAAGTTTCTGATCCCAATTAGTAGCAATTCTTAAATTCATTTTTATGTTTTTTTTAGTTATACAATAATTTTATTTATTTTTCTGCGGGTCGGCAAAAAAACTAAATTTTATTTTCAGTCTTTCTAAGGTATCTATGAAATGCTTCATTGTCAAATTTTGCTTAAATATTTTTACAAAGATACTGATTTCTTGCACAAAATGCTGCCTTGTGTATAACGGTTTAATGTTTGATTTGGCGGGTATTTTCTTGCTGGCTGTTCAAACCGTTATATATTTTATATTATGTTGTCATTGTCAAATTGCACATATCCGCCCAGTTTTTGCCAAACGTGTGTTATCGCAAGTGTATATTGTTATTTAAAACTGTAATGACAGTTTCAAGTGTCCACCAAGTCCTTGTTGGATTATTTTCATTAATGTAGAAAGTCTGATGTCGCTTGCATTGTTCTCGATGCGTGAAATATATGATTTATTAGTTCCGCATTTTTCAGCAAGTTCTTCTTGAGTCATACCTAGTTTAATTCTTGCTTCTTCAAGAAGAACACCAAGCCTAAATGCTTCAAATTCTTGTTCCCATTCTTCACGCTTTTTAGCTCCGCGTTTTCCATATTTATTGTCAAGAAGTTCGTCTAATGATGTTAGATTTTTATTTTTTTTATTTTTCATTGTTATATTCCTCCATTATTTTAAGTGCTCGTTCGATTTCTCGTTTCGGTGTTTTTTGTGTTTTCTTTTGAAATGCATTTCCGAGAACAACTAGATTTCCTTTGTCAAAGAATGAAAATATTCTATAAATGTTTCCACCAACTTCAACTCTTATTTCATATAGTCCCTTTGTGCTTTCAATATGTTTAAAGTATTTTTCAGGTACTTGTCTCGTTACTCTAATTAAATTTAATGTCCACTCTATTTTAGCCTGAACACTGTCAGTCTGTTCAGTATAAAAGTCTAGAAAATAGTTTTTATAAACTACTACTTGTCTTACGATATTCATGGCACAAAGTTAACTAATCAGACAACATTTTCCAAATATTTTCTTAATTATTTTTGTGTACGTGTTTTTTATGCATTAGCGCTAACGTCAGTCCGTCCAAAAACCTATTTTTTTATAAAATTTAATCAAATATAAGACGATTAAACGAGTTAAAAAAATATTTTTTATGATACTTTGCTAAAATAATACGAAAAACAAGACGTCTTATTTTTGAGCTTATAAGCTTAACAAAAGTCAAAATAAACAATATGCACATTCAACTTATAACAACATAAAGTTCATTGCAAACCAAACAAATATCAAA
>JAVHRE010000148.1:0-4694 GCA_036171495.1 Bacteroidales bacterium | reverse complement strand
AAGAGAATTTAAAAATTTTAATGTCCTAAATTTTCGTTAGGTCATTTCCATTTCATTCCATCAATGCGAATTTCTTTTCCATCTTTATAGGTAAAAACAATTTCTTGATTTCCTGATTCATCAAAACGACGCCAGTTACCTTCTTTTTTACCCATTAAATATTTTCCCGATAGTTTTAATTTTCCATTTTCAAAATAAAATTTATGCTCGCCATCAGGTTCACCATCTAGAAATTTGCCTTCAAACTGTATAGATCCATCATTATAAAACCATTTCCACAAGCCAGATAGAAGACCAGATTTATAATTGCCTTCTTCGCGATAATCGCCATAAGTAGCAAACCAAAATCCTTCTTTTTCTCCATCTAAATATTCTCCTTTGGTAATAATTTTCCCATTCAAATCATATTCAATAAATAACCCCTCTTCACGGCCATTCACAAGGTTCTCTTCACGCCATATTTTTCCATCTTTATAAAACCATTTCCAAAGTCCATCAGCTTTTCCATTATTGTAACGACCTGTCTGCTCTACACTACCGCCAATAAAAAAATAAGTCCATAAACCTACTTTTTTATTATCTTTATATTCACCTGTTGATTGCAAAGAACCATCCTCGAATAGAAGTCTCCATTTCCCTTGTTTTAAACCAAATTTATCGGCAATACCTTCACCTATTTTTTTACCAAAATCATTATATTCATAAGCTTTTATTACTTCTTCATTTTCTGCATATTCGCGATGAATACCTATTGGAACAGAATCTCTAAAAGCTCCACTATATTTGAGTTTGCCATTATCGAAAAATTTCTGTTTTTGTATAATTTTTCCAATCAAAGCTGTATCTTTAACTTCAATACCTCTATTATATTTAATTTCTTTTAGTATATTTCCATGAATATCATATTCTTTAAAATAGCCTGTTAATGTGTCATTCAGATAAGTAGCTTCTGTTTTTGTTTTATCATTTGAATAAAAAGTTTTCCATATCCCCTGACGATGACCGATTTTATCTTTTCTATTTATTTTTTCCCGATCAATAAAATAATCTTTATAGTATTCTGTAAGTGTAATAATAATACTATCACGTGAAAATTCTTTTGCAATGCCATCTTTTTTTCCATCTTTATATGGAATAATTTTATGCAATTTTCCATCACTATAAAAATAGTACGAAAATCCTTGTTTAACATCGTCAACATATAGTTCTTTTATCAGTAATGCACTTGCTTTAGAAGTGTCAGAATCTATAGTAGAATAAGTAAGATAATAACCATTTTTTTTTCCATACAGATAACTTATTTCTTTATCTTTCAATCCATTTTCGGCATAAAAAATCCAAATGCTATCTAATTGAAAATTACGTCTATTACCTTCTGATTTTACTACACCATTTACATAATAAGTTTTCCAATAGCCTTCAGGTTTATTATTAAGCATAAGACCTTCACTAGAAATAGCACCATTGCCATAATAAAATTTATTATAACCATCAGGCTCAACTTTATTTTCCTGAGAAAAACAAAATATTGAAATGCAAAAAAATAATATAAATATTAAATATTTTTTCATTAACTTTTTTCGGAAATTTCTAACATTCTTCGAATTGGTATTTCAGCTTTTTTTCTGATTTTTTCTTCAACAAAAATTTCAGGCTGTTCATATTTTAAACAAATATAAAGTTTTTCAAGTGTATTTAATTTCATAAAATTACAATCATTGCAACCACATGTTGAATCAATAGGCGGAGCCGGAATAAATAATTTATTAGGATTTTTCTTTTGCATTTGATAGATAATACCTGATTCAGTAGCAACAATATATTTATTAGATTTATCTATATCAGTAAATTGTAATAAAGCAGCTGTTGATCCAATGTAATCTGCAATAATTAATATTGGTTTTTTGCATTCAGGATGAGCAATTATTTTTGCATCAGGATATTGGTTTTTTAATTCTAAAATTTTTTGTAATGAAAATTCTTCATGTACATGGCAGGCTCCATTCCAAATTAACATATTTCTACCAGTGATACTATTAATATAATTTCCTAAATTTCTATCGGGACCAAAAATAATTTTTTGATCAATTGGAAAACTATTTACAATTTTTATAGCATTAGAAGAAGTACAAATAACATCTGTAAGGGCTTTTACTTCTGCTGTTGTGTTAACATAAGAAATAACAATATGATCGGGATGTTGTTTTACAAATGCTTCAAATTTATCAGCAGGCGCAGAATCAGCAAGTGAACAACCAGCTTTTAAATCGGGTAATAAAACCTTTTTTTGTGGTGATAAAATTTTAGCTGTTTCAGCCATAAAATGAACACCGGCGAAAACTATTATATTTGCATTGGTTTTAGCTGCCTGTTGCGACAACTGAAGACTATCTCCAACAAAATCAGAAATATCCTGAATTTCGCTTGTTTGATAATAGTGACCTAATATTATTGCATTTTTTTCTTTTTGAAGTTTTTTTATTTCTGCTACTAAATTGAGTGATTTATCAATAGATATATTAAGATAACCTATTTCATTTAATTTTTTAAAATCTATTTCCATTTTTGTTTTCTTTATTTCTATTAACAAAGTATTATTATTATTATTTTATTTAATTAATTTATATAAAAAGAAAATGATAATGTTTATATGCTGTTAAATGTGTTTAAAAATTTATAGATATTTTTTTGCAAAATACATTTATTAAAAAATCATTTCATGTTATTAACACAAGTGTTAAAATCATTAGACTTATATTCAATATCTTAATTATTAATTAACACTTGTTAATAAAGCTATTCACATATATCTTTTTAGTTAACTCATTGAGTGCATTTATTGAAAACATGTGTGATTTTTATCAATTTTTTTATACTTATTTTTTTGGATTTAATTTTTAATTTATAAGAGTACAATCAAATTTATGATTATTTATATTAAACATAAATTTATACATGTTTTATCATTGAGTTATTAGAAAACTTAAGTTATTATTTAAAAGATAAATAGCTTTTTTAGAAATCTCTATTAGCTGAAAATAACTAAATTAACATTGTTAATAAATTTGTTAATTTTTAAATTTATAGAAAAAAGCTATTTTTGGCAACAAATTTACAATATATATCTGGAAAATAGACAACCAATGAATAAACTTAAAATAGCATTTGCTTCAGATCATGCAGGCTTTTTATTAAAAAAATATCTGATTAAAAAAATATCTGATATGGGTATTTATGTTCAAGATTTTGGATGTAATTCGGAACAAAGTTGTGATTATCCGGATTTTGCTCATACGCTTGCACAGGCAATTGAAATTGGAAATTTTGATTTTGGTATATCAATTTGTGGTAGTGGAAATGGTATTAATATGACTGTTAATAAACATCAGAAAATACGAGGTGCACTTTGTTGGAACGAAGAAATTGCGAAACTTGCACGTTTACATAATGATGCAAATGTATGTTCAATTCCTGCCAGGTTTGTGTCACAAGAAATTGCGGAAAAAATAGTGATGGAATTTATTCATACAAAATTTGAAGGAGGCAGACATCAATTGCGAATTGATAAAATAGCCATAAAATAGAATTCAAAATAATGCTTAATAGAAAAATTATTTTAAACAGTTGTTTATTTATATTAACTGTACTGTTTTTATTTAATGTAAATGTTTTATTTTCACAAAACTGTACACAGATATACAGTGGAGTAACATATTCTCCGTTAACAGTACCAAATTGTGTGGGAGAATCAAAAACATATTATGCTTATTCGTCTATTGGAACTCCCGGTATAATTTTTAGTTGGAAAGATCATAATGGTATTGTACTATCAAATATTTATTCTTATTTAGCAACACAATCGGGAGCTGATACACTTTTTCTGGTTGCAAATTATACAGGATGTCCAACATTTTATGATACACTTGTTTTTTACATAAAAATTAATCCGGAATTAAGTTTAAATCTTGGACCCAACCAATCGTTTTGTGAAGGAGGTTCAACTACCATTAATGCTGCTGTTGCTGATGCAACAAATTATTTATGGAGTACCGGAGCAACGTCTTCGAGTATTACAGTTTCTACATCAGGAAACTATAATGTAAGTGTTACCAACGAATGTGGTCAGGGTAGAGATACAGTGAACATTAATGTGATGCCAAAACCAAATGTAAATCTGGGTGGAAATAGAGTAGTATGCTATGGCACACCGCTTACGTTAGATGCCGGAATTGCAAATGCCACATATTTATGGACAACAGGAGCAAATTCGCAAACTATTTCTGTCATAGAACGAAATATTACCGTTGGTGTTAAAGTTGATTCCAGTGGATGTATAGGTGGAGATACAATAACAATTAGTGATTGCCCTGTAGAGGCACAATTACCAAATGCGTTTTCGCCCAATGGAGATGGAAAAAATGATGTACTTTATGTTAGAGGAAACAATATAAGTGAAGTGGATTTAAGAATATATAACCGATTAGGAAATCTTGTATTTCATGGAGCTACACCTCAAGAAGGTTGGGATGGAAAAATTTTAGGTAAATTACAAGAATCAGATGTTTATGTTTATATATTAAGAGCTAAAATGTCTGATGGAACTGTGTATGAAAAATCGGGAAATGTGATGCTTGTTAAATAGTGTCAGCAAGAAAACGCCAATAATTTCGTTACTCTAATTTTGAAAACAGTCA